>JAUXDC010000163.1 GCA_030618605.1 Holophagae bacterium
TCGACCCCCGACTTGAGCCTGGAAAACAAGCGTCTTGCCGTCCGGCATCCACTGCATATCGTCAGTCCAGTTGTCGAATGTTTTTCTGTCGGTAAGGTAACGTACTTGGCCTGAAGCCAGATCCAGAACGGCCAACCGACTGAGATCACTCTCATATCCCGGTGTTTCCTGACTCAAGAACGCGATGGCCTTCCCATCCGGGGAAAAACGGGGATGCCCGTCAAAACCTCGATTGGACGGCGTCAAGTTCTTCGGTTCAGGATGTGCACCATCAGTCTCGAGGGGAATGAGAAACAGATCAGCGTTGGTACTTTCCGCCTGCTTTGGATCCCGGTTCGAGACGAATACAAGGTGGCTCCCGTCAGGTGAGAAGGCGTAAGGAACGCCGCCCTGGGCACCGAAGACCGGGCTGTTCCATTTTCCAGGCGTTAGATCACGGAGTACCTCACCGGTTTTCGCATCCAACAGCAGAACGTGCGCATACTTTCCATCCCGCCACGAAGTCCAGTGCCGATACAACAACTGATCGGCCATGTGAACCTCGAGCGGTGAATTCTCGATGTTCGAGGTGATCGTTCGGTTGCACTCCCCATCGCCGCCGCACTCAGGGTAGACCTCAGCGGTCACGGCGAGAAAACGTCCATCAGGTGAGAAAAACGGATCGGAGACACCTCCCGGAAAATCGGTCAACTTCCGGGGCTCACCCCCATCCAACGCCATCACCCACAACTGCGAGTCGCCATCCCTGTCGGAAGAAAACAGGAGAGCCTTGCCGTCCGGCGAGAAGACCGGGTTGCTGTCGTGGTTCTTCCCGAACGTCAACTGCCTGACAGTTTCCCCATCGTGGGCCAAAGCCCAGATTTCCGACCAGCTCACGCCAGAAGGGAGATCATGACGCCCTACCGAAAAAACCGCCCTAGCATCGACCGGCGACACTGACGGAGCGCCGACCACAGCGGTACGAAAATAATCGCTGATCTCAAAGGCTCGTTTATCAACCGCAGGCACTTCCTCAGCCAACACCAAGCCACAAGCGAAAACCGCGCCGACACCGACCGAGATAGCTTTCAACTGCATAGAATCCTCCACAAGCGGCATCATAGTTGATGCCTTGAAACTGGAAACTCGAAACTCGAAACGCTACGCCTACTTCCCGGTTGTGTTGATAAAGGCGTTCCGCAAGCCGGTACACGTCCATCTCGTAGATCTCTTTCATGCCACCCTTCCAGGAAATTGATTACGGCTAGCCCGCCGCTGTTGCTTCCAGTTTCAAGTTTCGAGTTTCTAGCCTCTGCCAACCTACGACCACCCCGTCAGCACCGGCCAAATCAGAAAAATCAATGACAGAGCGACAAAAAACAACTGGAGAGGCAAATTCCACTTGAACCACTTCTCGTAGGGGATCTTTGCCATCGCCAGGGTGCCGACCGTCACCCCCGAGGTCGGGATGATCATGTTGGTAAAGCCGTCCCCAAACTGATAGGCAAGAACCGCAGTCTGCCGCGTCAATCCCGACAGATCGGCCAACGGCGCCATCAAGGGCATGGTCAAGGCGGCCTTGGTCGAACCCGAAGGAATGAAAAAATTGAGAAACAACTGCATGCCGTACATCGCGTAGGCCGCCACAAGACTCGGCAATCGGGCAGTTACCGTTCCCATCCCGTGGAGGATGGTGTCCATCACCTGCCCTGCTTCCAAAAGCACGATGATGCCTGCGGCGAACCCGACGATCAGCGCTGCACCGGTCATATCCTTGCAGCCGGCGACGAAGGTCTTGGCCAACCGATTGGGGCTCATGCCGGAGACGATTCCGGCCAAAAGCCCCATGCCGAAAAACAGCCCGGCCAATTCGATGATGTACCAACCCAGGTAGACGACCCCAACCACCATGCCTACCATTCCGCCAACCAGGATCAACAACGACGCCCCATGCCGCCATGTGAACTTGGTGATCGCAGCCTGTTGGGCCAGAATTTCCTTCCGGCGCTCCCGATCCAATTCATACATCGGGCTCCGCGTGGGGTCGGCCTTGATCCGGGCCGCGTAAACCATCACCCAGGCAATGGTCGCCCCGGTCGACACCGTCCACACGATCACTCTGTAACCCCAACCGGACACCGGTTGGATCCCGGCCAGACCCTGAGCGATCTGCAGTGTGAACGGATTGAGGAAAGCGCCGGCAAAGCCGACCCCTGCGGCCAGGAAGGTCAAAGAGACCCCGACGATCGAGTCATAGCCCAGGGCTAACGCCAGGGGTACGAAGATCAACACGAAAGGTATCGCCTCCTCACACATGCCGAAGGCGGCGCCAAAGAGGGAGAAGATCGTCATGACAATCGGGATGATCAGGAACTCTCTCCCTCGAAGAACACGAACCATCTGTTCAATTCCAGCGGCGATGGCCCCGGTTTCATTGAGCACGTAAAAGGATCCTCCGACGAGGAAGATGAAGATGACGATCTCGGTGATGCCGTGCCTCATGAATCCCTCAATGGGTGCGGTCAGAACCTCGAGGGTCTGCGGGTTCGAGGGCCGGTATTCGAAGGAATCAGGATCCAAAACCTCCCGGGTCCCGTCGCCAACCGCGACCTCAATCCGATCGTAATGACCACCGGGAAGAACCCAGGTCATCACTGCGGCAAAGACAATCAGCGTAAAGACGATCACAAAGACGTCAGGAACTCGTTTCATCAGCAATCCTCCGGCCTGAGGAGGTTAGCAGAAGATGATCGGCCCAGCCGGTGTTCCGATCACCCTTTCGAAGATGATAGAAAACAGCCGGGTCAAGGCCGGCGATCACATAGCACTGATGGGCATCGGCAGCGGCATCAACTGCACGATGGCCGAGGTCGTTTGGTGAGAGAGCTGTCAGCTGTCAGACAAGTCATCCGGGAGTTCTGCCGTTTCCGGTTTCCCGAGGATGCCCTGGATTGTAGCTCGGAGGCGGACGACCTCCAGCCCCTCGATGTTGGCGGAATCCCCTCTCGCAGCCAAAGCGTGCTTCCGGAAGGCCAAACGAGTCAACAACCGGGAAATCACAATTCTCTCCGGCCGAGACGGCCACCAATCGCTCCGGACCCTGCGCCGGTAATAGGGAATGACCCCGGCGGCCCAGTCGGGTACCACTCCCAACTCCACTTCCTCCGACAACTGCCTGACCAGAATCCGATGCTCGCCCCACAGCATCAGACCAAAAGACACTCCGAAGATCAGGTACATCGGTCCGAGAATCATCGTTGGGAAGACCCAGCCGGCTTCTGAAGGCATGTTGACCACGGCGGCGTTCCAGCCGCCGTGGAGGACCACCGCCACGACAAGGCCCGACACCGCCCACCCGACGGCTGACAGCCGTCGCCCGGACGTCCGGCCGAACCCCAATCCTGCGCCAACCAGCGATGAGGCCAGCGCATGAACCCCGGCAGTGAACAACGTTCGGCCGAAAACCACTGCTATGGCCTGCCCCTGCCCCAATTCGGGCGCCGACCAGAGGCCGTAAAGGAGGTTTTCCGTCACAGCAAAACCGAGACCCACAGCCGTTCCGTACACCAAACCGTCCGTTGGATTATCGAAGTGTTGTGAAAACACGACTACCAGGAGAATTCCGCCGCCCTTGGCCAATTCCTCAATGAGGGGCGCCACCCCGACGGCGATCGGGAGACTGAAACCAAATCCAAACTCGATGCCTTGAATCAAGCCACCAACTGCGATCACCAGTCCCGGCGCCACTATCATTCCCCACAAGAACACCAGCAACACGATGGGCCATGGCTCACGGTCATAGCGATCAATCCACCAGACCAGGACAACAACTGCAACAAGGAGAATCGCCGCCACAGCCAGCGAAAGCACCAGGGCAACCGGTTCGACCGCCGTCATGGGTGAACCAGGCTCAAGTCCTCGATGGAATGCGTCAAGAAAAACAGTCTGGCAGATTCAACATCCCGTCTCACCTGTGCTACCAGTTGCAGGGTCGAGTCGAAGATCTGCTCGTCCCTCAGACGATCCAGGAAATACAACCTGACGCGTTCCCGGTAGACGTCTGCAGTGAAATCAAGAAGATGGCTTTCAATCGTGACACCGGAATTCTCATAGACCGTTGGACGGACCCCGATGTTTGTCACCGAAGGAAAGACCCGTTGAAAGGAGGGAATATAAACCGCTGTCAGGTAGACACCCTCCGCTGGATGCAGTTCATTTTCAATCTCGATATTGAGGGTTGGAAAGCCCAGTTTGCGCCCCAGTTTCTTGCCCAGCAGGACCTTCCCATCCCCAAAGAAGGTCCGACCCAACATACGGTCGGCGTCCTTGACGTGTCCGGCGGTCACAGCCCTCCGAATCCGGGTCGACGAAACCAACTCGCCACCATCCTCGACTGTCGGCCAAGCCTGTGCAGTGAAACCAAACCGTTGCCCCTGGGCGGCAAGGAGATCAACGTCACCTTCTCTGTCTTCTCCAAAGCGGAAGTTGGCCCCGACAAAGACCTCTCGTGCTTGAAACCTCTCGACCAGCACCTTTTCGATAAATGTCTGAGCACTCATTCTGGAGACGTAATGAGTGAATGGTACAACCGCAACCGAGTCCACTCCGGTCTGACGCAAAAGTTCCAGACGCTGCTCGATTGTCGTCAGCAGCCGGGGTGCCTCGGAGGGCCTCAGAAGAGTGACCGGATGCGGGTTGAACGTCATGATGATCGACGGAGCATCGATCTCCCTGGCGCGCGCGACCGCATGGGAAATTACCTTCTGATGCCCGATATGCACCCCGTCAAAATTCCCGATTGAGATCACTGCTCCCAGCAGAGGGTCATCTCTGCCGAGGGGATCACGAGAAATTTCCATCATCATCCCAACACCGGAAGCCCAACTCGTGGCGGTGCTCCGTCGATGATCTTGGTCATGGCCCCAATGAGGTCGTAGGGGTGGGCCTCCGTGATTTCGACCTCGACCAGGCTCCCCGCAGGCGCCGTTCCATCGTTGATCAGCAGCCGTCCGTCGATTTCGGGGGCCTGACGCTCAAGGCGGGCCGCAGTCAACAATTCCATCTCTTCAAGCGGACCCTCGATCAAGGCTGGCAGGAGACGCCCAACCTGATCTTGATTCAGTTCCTGGGAAATCGGCTGCTGCAGTTCCATCAACCGTTCCAGTCGTTCCACCTTGATGCCTTGAGACACGGGGTCACCCAACTCAGACCCGGGATTCTCCTCTTGCCACGAATAGGTGAATGCGCCCATGTGATCAAAACGAACTTCCTCGACAAAATGCTCGAGAGCCGCGAACTCAGCTTCCCCCTCACCGGGGAAACCTACGATGAACGTCGTTCGTACAGCGAGATCGGGGACCTTTGCCCGTGCATGATCAATCATCTTCCGGAAGGAGTCGGCATCCCCGCCCCTCTTCATTGCCTTCAGCACATCCCGGTCAGCATGCTGGAGGGGAATGTCCAGGTAGGAGAGAAAGCGACTCTCCGCCGCCATCAGATCAAAGAGTCCTTCATCCAGCGTCGCAGGATAGGCATAGAGGAAACGGAGCCACGGGATCGATGTCGACTCCAGGATCGCCTCTACCAGCCGACGGAGACCCTCCTTGCCGAGGTCGAGATCCTCTCCGTATCGAGTAGTGTCTTGAGCGATCAAGACCAGTTCCTTGACCCCGGCACTCTCGAGGCGGCGCGCATCGGCAACGAGATCTCCAAGGCACCGCGACCGGTACCGGCCTCTCATCGCGGGAATATGGCAAAAAGTGCACGGGTTGTTGCAGCCTTCGGCAACCTTGAGGAAGGCATGCCCCTGGG
Organism: Holophagae bacterium; assembly: GCA_030618605.1. GTDB lineage: Bacteria > Acidobacteriota > Thermoanaerobaculia > Thermoanaerobaculales > Sulfomarinibacteraceae > DAOWGJ01. The sequence goes on from JAUXDC010000163.1 coordinate 5,791, forward strand.
TCGAGAGGAGGCGGGGCTGACTGTAGTCGTAGAGACGAACGGCGCCGTGTTGATCGGGTAGAGAACCGTCCCCTTCCCCTCGAACAGCCTCGATAATACGTTCAAGTTGATCGAGGCCGACAAACGCGTCAATCTCGGGAATCTCCTTCTGCATCTCTTTGGCATAGGCCTGAACCATGCAGCCGGCGACGACCAATCGCTTGACGGTCCCTCGCCGTCTTGCCTCGGCCACCTCGAGAATCGCATCGAGCGATTCTGTTTTGGCCTCGGTGATGAACCCACATGTATTGACGATGACAACATCTGCCTGCGTAGCATCCGAAGTTATCGTGACTCCATCCCGTTGAAGAAAACCCAGCATCACCTCACCATCGACGAGGTTCTTCGCACAGCCGAGTCCGATCATTCCCACCGAAACATCTGGGCCTTTGGATTTTCCTCGATCAAACGCCATCAACCCTCCAGGATCGGGGATTGTACCGCAGCGGGACCGAGAACGTGTGGAGCGCCCTCAACCCGAACCCGTTCCCGATGTAGACGGTGACAACCTTGGGCCAACCCCGTTTAGTCAATGCCCAACGCCCTCCTAGGGTAAGTGCCTCAGGACCGCCTCGGCCGCATTCATCGAAGCGCCGGCCCCCCCCAATTTTTCTCGCACACGCGCCAAGTCTGCAGGTTGTCCACCTCCGCCTGTGGTCAGCAGCTCGACGGCCAGGCCAGCAATAGCCTCGGGCTGCCATTGCTCTTGAAGAAGCTCGGGAACTGCCCGATCCTCGAGGATTAGATTAACGAGGGCCACGTGTGGCACTTTGACCAGCCGTTTTGCGAGCCACCAGGAAAATGGCTTGAGCCGATAGCCGACAATCATCGGCACATCCAGGAGGGCACACTCCAGTGTGGCCGTCCCCGATGCCGTCAACGCCAGACCGGAGCTCGCCAGTTCGCGGCGGCGCGACTCACCCGAGACTCTCCTGAGCCTCGCATCCATCTTGGTAGTTTCCAAGACCTCATCGACAGCATCACTGATACCTGGAGCCTCGATCAACACGGCGTCTTTGACAACCTCTTCCGCCATCAATCGAAGAGCCCCAAGCATGGCCGGAAGAAGAGCCCGGACCTCCATTTCCCTGGAACCTGGCATCAGGGCCAGTCGCCCTGGATTTCGATTGACCGACCCTCCCAAGAGCCCATTTCGTTGGAGGTCATCCACCAAGGGATGCCCGACATAACGGGCAGCTACCCGGTGCCTTTCGTAAAAACCGGTTTCAAACGGGAGGATGCAGAGCACCTCGCGCGCCAAGCGCCGCACCTGGCGGACACGACCCTCTCGCCAAGCCCAAAGTTGGGGCGACACATAAAGAACGACGGGAATACCAATTTTCTTAAGCTTTCGAGCGAGGCGAAGATTGAAGTCGGGGGAATCCACCAGCACGGCAAGGTCGGGTCGGTTCCGCTCCGCATGAGCTACCAGCCGATTCATCAGTGCATGGATCCGAGGCAACTCGCGAATGACCTCGACCAACCCCATGTGGGCCAACTCCTCGGTCGAAGCAAGACAATCAACACCGGTGGCCCGAAGCCGCTCACCACACACCGCGGAGATCTCCAACTCAGGGCTCAACGACCTCATGTCAGCCACAAGGTTGGCAGCGTGGATATCACCTGAAACTTCACCGGCAACAACCATGATCTTCGAACTCATGACTTGGTCCACCGACCGGTGTCCGCAACATTCATACTGAGCGACATCATCAAAACGACAATCAGTGCGCCACCCGTATCGGCGACAACATCCCAAGCCTCAAAACTTCGGTACGGTATCAGCAGTTGAAGAAACTCTGTGGCCAAGCCGAAGACGCCGGCGCCCGCTACCGCAACAACGGCCCCTTGAACGGTGCCGACTCCACCAGGATACGACACCAACAATAGACCGCCGAAGCCTCCATAGGCCAAGGCATGGAGGACCCAATCCGAGAGCCCGAAGCCGGGAGTTCCAACCCGGGGTATCACTGCCAATACAATCAGGGTCAAACCGTACACAACCGTTAGAACCCGAGCCATGAGAATCAACGATGGAGCAATTCCCGCCTTCACGGAAAGGGATACATCAACCAACCCGCAAGAACTCCCCCAACCACCATGAGCAGGAAGGTCTTGAGAAACAGCTGAACCCGCTCTCGCCTCTCCGTCCGCCAGAGAAAGGCGAAGAACAGTGAAACCAGACATGCGTGCCAAAAGAGGAGGAAGAAATGATCCATTAACTTTTGGCCCCTCGGGCGATATCGGAAACGTCCAGAACCGCAAGGAGGTTCATCAGGCCTGCAGTGATCAAGAAGAGCCAAAAAAATCTCGAGCAATCCAGCGACAAGCCGGCTCAGTCGGTGGCGCCAGCCCTTTTGGGGGTTTCATGGTTGGTCCCGGGGTTTGGGCACCTGCTCATGGGAAAGAAAGTCCGTGCGGCGGTCTTTTTCGGAGTCATTGCGGCGGGTTTTGTGACGGGTGTTCTTCTTGATGGTGAAGTTGGTGTCCCCCGGGCGGACAACCCCTTTTCGTGGCTTTCGACAATAGCCTGCGCAGGAAATGGTTTCCTGTATCTGGTTCGGCTAATTTGGCTCAATGGTCTCGGCGGCCTGCTTTCGAATCTGCCATTCGGCCTCGAGGGCGGGGGTGACCCTGTCAGCGCCGGTTTCGGA
>JAUXDC010000392.1 GCA_030618605.1 Holophagae bacterium
GAGATCATCGCAGCAAACGTTGTGGACATGCCGGAGATCGAGAGGGCGAGGTTGTCACCTTTCAAGATCAAATCCATCCTTTTGATCCCCCTCTTCGTATCCGGCAACTGGTATGGCTATGTCGGCTTCGACTGTTGCACGAGTACCAGAATTTGGGCAGACCAGGAGGTGGCCCTCTTGAAGGTCGCCGCAGCCCAGATTTCGGCCGGCATCGAGAACCACCAACTGCTCGAGGAAGTCCTCCTCGACGCAAGAATGCTCGAGCACTCAAACAAGGAACTGAGCCAGGCGTACGAGGCAACTCTGGAGGGCTGGGCAAGGGCCCTTGAACTCCGCGACAGCGCCACCGAGGGCCACGCCAGAAGGGTTGCCGATCTCGCCCTCACGATCGGCAAGGGAATGGGACTCGGGGAGAATCAGCTGGTCCACCTCCATCGTGGCGCCCTGCTTCATGATATCGGCAAAATAGCGGTACCGGATGAAATCTTGAGAAAACCGGGAGCGTTGAACGACGAAGAGTGGGCCATCATGAAGAACCATCCGATCCACGCCTACGAGATGCTCTCCCGAATCAACTATCTCAGGCCCGCCCTGGCCATCCCTTGTAGCCACCACGAACGGTGGGACGGGTCCGGCTATCCCCAGGGCCTCAAGGGCGAAGACATCCCATTCCCCGCACGGATCTTTGCCGTTGTCGATGTGTGGGACGCCCTGAGATCGGATAGACCCTATCGAAAAGCATGGTCTACCGAGCAGACTATCGCCCACCTCCGCGAAGGTTCCGGCACCCTCTTCGACCCTGCGGTCGTCAAGACCTTCTTGGCGGTCCTCGAAGAGAAATCCTGACGCCGGGACCAGACTTCTGGCACTTCATCCTTCATCCTTCATCCTGCCCCCCTTCGTGATAGAGTTCCGATCAGCTGATGTTCGAGATTCAGTTCCACCCCGCCGACATTCGCAAGCCGGTTCGCTACTTCTTTTTGTCGCGGGCCGGTGCCCGCTGGCTTGCGGTCACTGCGGTCGTCGTCGCCATCACCGTTATTGCCGGGCTGACTTTAGCGCCCCTGGGTCTTCAGGGCCTGCTGTTGACCTCGGAGCAGGGTCGGCTGACGCACCTCAACCGCATGCATCTCGAAGTCCTTTCCCGCAGGGTGGCCTCGCTGGAATTACTGACGAAGAGAACCGAGAGAACGCGGGCACTGCAACGCCAGATTTCGCTGGTCCTGGGGACCAACCAGGAAGAGGTTGGAATCGACGGGGCAATCCTGCCGCCACCCTTCGTGGTCCATCAGCCCGAAGCCCACGAGGCACTGGACCGTGGCGTTGCGCTTTCCACCGAATCCAGTGCACTGCTGTCGCTGGCCGATGAGTTGACCGCCTTCGCACGGGAACACCAGACCCTTGTGCTGACGGTCCCGTCGATCTGCCCCATTGCCGCCGGGGAATTCGTCCTAACCTCACCGTTCGGGGAACGAATGTCCCCATTTACCAACACCCGCGATTTCCACGCCGGTCTGGACCTGGCGGCTCGAAAAGGAACACCGGTGATGGCGGCCGGGGACGGTCACGTCGTCTTCGCCGGGCGCTTCCCCCTTCGACGAAACGCTCGCTGGTGGCGTTTCGGCAACGCCGTGGTCATTCGTCATGGGGACAATTTCCTGACAATCTACGCCCATCTGGATGAAATCTCGGTCAAGCGAGGTCATGACGTCAAACGAGGCCATACCATCGGAACCGTCGGCAATTCCGGCTGGTCGACATCGCCCCACCTTCACTATGAAGTCCGAGTCCTTCGCGACGGCACAGATGAACCGGTGCCGGTCGATCCCAGGATCCATATCCTCGACCATCAGTGGACGGGCCACGAGGCAATGCTGATCGCCGGCCGATACGCACCCCGCCCGGATTTTGACCCTTTGCCTTCGAGGCTTCGCTAGGAACTCCCACCCCAACAACTTCGAGAATTCGAAGCAAAATCGCAGGTCGCAGGGATCAGGGATCAGGGTACAAGGAGCAGGGGTGAGGCGAAACCGCTTGCCGAGCTAATCGCTAAGAGCCAACAGCTAATACTTGCCCGGCGGACCTGGCATGCGCTTCTTGGTTCCGGCTTCGCCGGATTGGACCCTCAACGCCCAACGTTCCCGAGTTTTCCTCTTTGTACCCTTCGTGGTGTATTTTCGTTTTCTTCGCGCCTTCTTTGCGGTCTTGGCGTCTTTGCGGTTCAATTGTTTATTGGTTCCGACTCCGCCGGACCAGCCCCCTTTCCTCCTGCGCGTTCTGGTGGTACCCTGCCGCCCGGCCCACGGCGGCGGCTCAGAGCTCCGACGGGGACCACCGACCAGGTGCGAAACCACATCGAAGCCCTGACAACGCGACCGGTTGGAGATAGAATCCAGGCCGCTGCTGTGACACAAAGGAGAACCGGATGTCCGAGTCCGAAAGTCTTCAGAAAACGCCCCTTTACGATGAACACCTTGCCGCAGGAGGGCGGATGGTTCCCTTTGCCGGGTACTCGCTTCCGGTGCAATACACCTCGTTGGCCCAAGAACACACCGCGGTCCGAACGAAGGCCGGCCTGTTC
>JAUXDC010000084.1 GCA_030618605.1 Holophagae bacterium
ACTCACTCGTCGAACTCGCTCGCTCAGGGTGACATGAAGAGGCGATTTCGATTTCGGTTCAGAATTCCGAATTATGCAAGCACCTCATAAGAACAAAAAGGCCCAGGGGCGTGAACCCCTGGGCTGGTGTGCAATCGGACCGGCGGTACCGGTCCGCTCTTGGAATTGTTACTGAGCCATCACCGTGGTCGGGTCCGATGTTGGATTGTCGAGCACTGAACCGTAGACGGCGAACGCCCCGCCATGGGTTTCAGACCATACTTCGATGTAGCCCGCTTCGATCGGTCGTGCGTCGCCGAAGATCTTATTCTTCTGGGTGTTGCCCCAGGGCGGCAGATCGACAAAACTAGAGGCCCACAATGTGCCGTCCGCGGCATAACGTTTCCATTTGACGGTGATCGGTGATGCCGTCCCGTTGAGAATTCCGAGGTTCGAGCGGAAGTCTCTGTTTTCGGTCATGAACATGACGCGTTTGATGGTTCCGGCCTGGATCAAATCCCCGGACGCAATTCCCGCCATGCCCTGACCATAGGTGCCGTCTTCAGTCTGATTGAAGGTGCGGGAGAAGACCGAAAGATGCTCGCTGTCGCAGATGACACCAAGGGCGCCGACGACCGGGCTGTCGTCCCCGAACCCGAATACACTTTGGAGCACATCAGCATGCCGCACGGCATGTGCGGCCTCCAAAGTGAAGCTTTCGGACATCAGGGGATCACTGTTATCGGCGTTACGGGGCAGCCACATCAGGTGGTAGGTCACTGCAGCGACGTCAGTGTTCAGGACATCGACATCGGTGACAAAGGTCGAGCCGGCCGCACCGTTGTCACGGGCCGCAGCAGGCACGAAGGAGTAGAAATCCTGATCACCCTGGCCCTCGTCGGCCTCGAGGCCCGTCAGGTAAATGGTGTAGTACCTCGTGGCCTGCAGCCATACACCAGATACGTCGACGACCGCTTCGGTCTCACCCGCGTCGCGGATCACGAAATCATAGGTACCGCTGGGCATTTGGAAGAAATCCGAGGACTGGCGGAACTCGATGCCTGCGTGCACGACGTCGCCGCCGGTAATGGCAAAGTCCATGGCCCCGGCATCCGGCGAGGTATGAACGAAACGCACATAGGCATCGCTCGGGCTGCTCCCGCCCCCGGTGGAGACAACCTCGAGAAGTTCGAGGTCATCGGCCATTCCGGTCAGGACCAGAGTGCGTTCGGTCCCGTCCCCGAAAACGACCCCTTGCTCGATCAGCGGCGAATCCGTTTCCCCTGCGGGGTAGACCCTGACGAGGAAGTTCGCAGGGGATACCCTGGCCGCATCCGAGATCTCCTCAAAAATGACGTCTTCGGCCTCTCGATACTGGGCCACATAAAGGTCCACCGGCCCGACGTCCGGTGAGGCATTGAGCAGACGGACCTGCGCGCTGCTTGAGATAAATCCATCGAGAACGACGACAGCATCAAGCGGGGTTGCGGCGTTGGCCGAAACTGGATTGAGTACGCTCAGGGTTAAAGCAAAAATAACGAAAAGTAATCTCATGGGAACTCCTTCTGATTTGATTTGATTGGCGGCATCATCCGCCTCGGTTTTTCTATTGACTGGCTATCAGACGCCATCGGGCGGAGGAGGATAACATCACCCCCCCCCCCCGAGTCAAGGTGACGGCACTACCGGTGAAGCTCCTCAGAGGCCTGACGCCAGTGGGTCTGTATAATTCTTTTTGGCCGCTGGAATTCTGCTTCGAAGGAGAAAGTTATGGTTCGTTACGCCCGGACGATCTTGGTTGTGATGGTGATTATTTTGACGGCTGGTCTTGGATCGGCGCAGGAGGACGAGACCAGGAAGGAAAAAAGACAAGGGCGCCGCAAGGGCGCCAAGGGGGGAGCGCTGGTGGGCTTGACCCTTGGTGCGTTGGCCGGAGATGCCTCATGGGCGGTCAAGGGGGCTGTGGCTGGGGGCGTCGTAGGCGGCGTCAGCGGAGATATGTACGATTACGACCAAACCCGACAGGACGACCGTACGCTCATGATGGCCGACGCCATCGCCGGCTCACGGTCGGGCGATGTGGCAACCGGGGAAACCGTCGGGGATGTCGGAAAGCGCCACTTCGAGGATCTGAAAGGCGAGTGGAAGCTCGACATCTGGTATGTGGGCGAAGAGGGACTGCGCAAAACTGCCGCCGGTTCCGCCAGGGGCCTCGCTGCGGGTGAGAATACTGTTCGGGTTCAGTATCAGAACATCACCACGGAAGGCTACGATGACGCCGTCAGCGGGTACTCGCTCGTGCGCTACGAGCCGGGTCAGGGCTTCTTTCTGGAGAACAGTTTCGCATCAGTGTCGGATGAGGTGCTGGAGTTCGTCGGCGAGTACCTCGTCGACAAGAACGCGTACAACTTCTATCTGACCAAACCTACTGACGGCGAGATGATCTCGGGCGCCATCCAGCGTTCCAACGTTCGTGTCGAAATGCGAATCATGGGCCCCTCGCTATGGGTTGCGGAGGCATTCACCCTGATCGACGGCCGGGAAGAGAAGGTACAGTCGTACCGGTTTACGCGGCCCTGACGAAATCATCGGCTGCTCCGACGGTCACGGCTACCACGTCTTAACCGCCGGGTACTGCGTGTACTCCCAAGGCCATAGGGGATATGCAAACTCAATCAAGGTCGCACCGGGAAGTATTACCACGTGGTTGACGTCCAGGCAGTAGTGTTGCCGGACTCGAAGCCGTCTGCGAAGATCAACCCAGCGACCGCAGTCGGCCCGTTGAAGTACGCGTCGTAGGTCGAACCGCGCCAGTCTGACCAAGAGATGGCCGCCTCCTGGGAGAGGCTCATCGTCGGATTTACGGTGACCGTCGGCCGTGGATAAAAATCCACACCGCTGGCATTGGAACCCGTGTTGACCGTGTGCGTAGACGACCAGGCGGTTGGGGTCGATGTGCTCGCCCAGGCGTACCAGATGTCGTTTTCATGGAGATAAACTGCATGGAATCGTCCCGGCGACGAGCGGCTGACCACGAGGTCAACAAAGCCCTCGTTGTCAAACGTCCACGGCAGGACACTCGATGAGGTCCAGGTGAGACCTCCATCAGTTGACGCCACGTACGCAGCATCCGTGTCGGTGGTGTAATCCGACGAGTATGCCACGACTACCTCGTTGCCACCGTTGGTCGCCGCCACCGCCGGGTGGAAACGGCGGGTTGAAGAATCGGTGAGCTGCTGAGGGGTGTCCCAAGAGCCGCCGTAGTCCGTGCTGCGGATCGCCCAGATCTGGTTTGTCCACGAGTTCCCGTTATACCCGGGTTTGACGAAGGCGATGAAGAGACCGGCCGTTCCGTAGGCAATCTCCGGCCTGGTCTGCCAGCTGGTGTTCTCGGATCCACCGGTGACGTTCACCGGTGTCGACCAGTTCAAGCCACGGTCGGTTGTGCGCGAGTAGTAGACAGGGGAGTGGTCGATAGTAGGTATGGCATAGGTCACGTAGAGGTAGTATGTGATGCTGAACTGAATATTATCGGTGGCAATCTGTGGGTGCAGTTGGTACAAGGGGACGGTCCAGGGGATTGCATCCTTGATCGTGATGAAGTTGAATTCCCCGGTATTGTCGGGGTCGATACGGAACATTCTCGCCCTGCGTTCGATGTCGGAGGTCACAACCTCATAGGCAACGAACAACCACCTCTCTGCGGCGCTGTCCTCGGCGTATGTGATCGCCGGATTCCGGGATTGGGGATTCGACGCAAACCAGAAGAGGTGCGACCAGTTATTCCCACCGTCGGTCGAACGGTAGAGGTCCATCCTGGCGTCCACATCCTCGTTGTCGACAACGACGAACAGGTCACCGTTGGGAGCGCTGGCAATGGAGGGCTTGACCTCTGTGACCGCGGGATCTGTGATCAGGACGTCATCGGTCGCCCATTTGAGGCCGTGAAGAACCACTGGCGCCTCGAGGACGCCGCACCAATCACCGCCACCGGACCACAGCGTTCGGCTCGCCGGCCTCTGATCCGCCGCGGCAACTTGCGCGCGAATCGCCATGGCCTCTTCCGTCTCGGCCGCGAACGCGACGGCAGCGAAGATCACAGCTGCAACAAAACACATAATTGCTGTCTCTTGTTCTCTCATTGGTCCCCTCCTGCTTGTTGTTGACTGTCCCTATTACTGCTGGAAGAAATCCCTCTGAATGTGTTGCTTGAGGCCTTCCGCCCACCTCTTCCTCGGTTGCGAACGGTTCACAAAGGCCTGATATCACTATCCAAAAACTGCCGCCTCCCCTTCGCGCTCCACGATTCCGACTTCCCTGAGTGTCTCTGCTCCACAGATTCTCAGGACCCGGCATCAGGGATAGCTGTTTCGCAGCTCGGCACCCGGCGCCACGTATCGTCCCTCACATGCCAATTTTTGTTCTTAACAAGGAATATCGGTTCCGGTCAGCAAATTGTCAACCGGTTCCTCAAGTAATCACCCATGAGAAAAATGGAACCCAGCAGCCTCTGGAACTTGCAAGGAATAGTGGTCTGTTCTCACAACACGGTCATGTTCGATTCAAGGCAGGACAAACGATATTGGGGGTTTGATCCAGCTCCTTTGAAGTTGGGTTACTCTTGTGTGGTGAAACGACCCAACCTGACGACCGACGACTACATCGAGGGCATTCGGGGACACGACCGGGCGATCCTCGGGCGTGCGATCACGCTGGTCGAATCCAACAATTCCGAACACCGGAAGCAAGCCCAGGAACTGCTGCGCATCCTTCTGCCCGACACCGGCGGAGCTCACCGAATTGGGATCTCAGGGGTTCCCGGCGCCGGCAAGAGCACCTTTATCGAGGCCTTCGGGATGTTCCTCATCGAACAAGGTCATCGGGTGGCCGTGCTGGCGGTCGATCCGTCGTCCACCCGCACAAAAGGCTCAATCCTCGGCGACAAGACACGGATGGAACAACTTTCCGCCATGGATGAGGCCTTCATTCGGCCCTCCCCCACCGGCGGTTCACTGGGCGGGGTCGGGCGCAAGACCCGCGAGACGATCATGGTCTGCGAGGCGGCGGGCTTTGACGTCGTCCTGGTGGAAACCGTAGGGGTCGGACAGTCCGAGACGCTGGTCGCAGACATGGTGGATATATTCCTCGTACTGGTATTGGCCGGCGCAGGCGACGAGCTCCAAGGGATCAAGAGGGGCATCCTGGAATTGGCCGACATCGTCGCCGTCAACAAGGCCGACGGCGACAACATCAACGCCACCCAGGTCGCACGAGCGGAATACGAGAGAGCCTTCCAGCTCTTCCGGCCGCCAGGCCACGCACCCTGGGATCCTCGTGCGGTTGTTTGCTCGGCTCTTACCGGGCTGGGACTGGACGACTTGTGGACATTGATCGAAGACCATCACCGGATAATTTCGGCCAAGGGAACACTGACCCAAAATAGAAGCCGTCAACGGCTTCGGTGGATGTGGTCAATGGTCGATGACGCCGTAATGGAGGCCGTCCGCTCCCATCCTGAAGTTTCCTCAAGGCTCTCCGGCCTGGAAGCCGAGGTCCTGACCGGAGCGACCACAGCCACTGCAGCCGCCGAGGCGATCCTCCGCTCGTTCGGCATCAAACGGTGATTCCACTCAGTCGTCGGGAAAAATGAACCAGGGACCTTCACGAACGAACGTTGGATCAGACGTAATGTTGTCGTTGACCGAAGCGGTGAAATTCCACTTGGCCCCGGTGCCCGAGTTGGACCACGTAATGTAGGCCGCTGCATCACTGGTCTCCAGGTGGCCGAGGCCAACGGCATCAAAGATGTCGTTAATCTGAAAATACCCTTTGACAGTAAACTCACTGCTCGCCTTTTCTCCCGAGGCCATGTCCCACACAGTGACGGTAATCTCCGTCTCCGCGTCCATCACGACTGCAGGGAAACCGGCGAGATTTGTTCGGAACCCGGGGCCGTTCGTCAGGCCCACGAGATTCTGGGCACAACAGGTGCTCCCTTCCCATATGTCGTAGAATGGTATGTTCATCCCGAATGTCCCGGCGCCGGAGCGGTTGTAGGTTCTCAGGGACACGGCCCCTCGTTCGCAGTCGTTCTCGTCAAATCCACGGATAGCCAGCATGCCCTTTTGCGGTTCGTTCAGCCCAAAGAGCGTCGGCAACACCCGTTCCCAGGTTCGACTCTGGTGAGGCTCGAATATGATATCGACCGAAGCGTCGGGGGCGTCAGCCTTGGCAGGCCTGGCACGCCCCTCTTCGAAATACTCAATGGTCACGAGCATTTTGTAGGGCAGAATATTGGTCACCCGGAGGTCCGATGCCCACACACTGCCCATCGCGCCGGGAAGATCGGCGACGCCACCGGCATACACCCATGTGCGCCCCTCACCATCCTTTGGACACCATCCATCGATTGACTGAGTCAGGATCACGGGGTCTTCACTCCGTTCGTCGAGGAATCGGAGGCTGAAATAGCGGTAGCCCGAGTCCTCACTCAATTCCGGGAAGTACATTTTGATCAGGATCGAGTTCCACCCTGCATTGAGATGAACGCCGACCTGGTGCGAATCTTCGGCCCACTCGCCTTCAACGCCTTCGTACACCTGGGCGCCGTTGATCCACACTCTCATGCTGTCATCGTGACCCATGGACAAGAGCGCGTCGAAGGACTTATCCGCTATCACCCGCGTGTAGAAATACCGCACGAGATCGTTGTTGAGTTCGCTACAGGTGTCATCATCGAAGGGCGCGCTCCAGCGGCCCGTTCCGAAATTGGAGGTATAGCCTTCGTACCAGTAGACGTACGGTGCCTCATCGGTCGTACCAAGCTTCTGACCCTCGCAGGTTTGGGCTACGCTATCTTCCCCGATCAAATCGTCCTCGAAAAAGCCCAGAAGAGCGTCATACGATGTCAGCCACCGGAGAATCAGCCCGCTCTCCGGATCGGTATAGGAGCCCTTTGATACATCGACGGGGAGCGCTCCCTCACCGGCCTGCTCCCGGACCACACCGTCCCTCGCAACCGGCCTACCCCGATTATCGAAAACCGGCTCGTTCGACCAGGCTGCACCAACCATTACCAACACAACACCAAACAATATTACTGGTCTCAGTCGCATCGTTGTCTCCCATCGTTTCTCTATTCTCGTCACCTATTCTCCACGTAATTATACAGGGGGGGGTCAAGACTCATCCTTGGCGCCACCGGGAATGGTCACCGCGTTACCATCTCTCAAGGCTGCAAATTCGGGGGACATAATCTCCACTCCCGCCTCGTTGAAGGCATCGAGGATATTTGCGTGGAGATCCGACGTGATTCTCGGAAGCAAATGGGGTTGGTGGATTGTCACGTTGAGTTCATACACGATCGAAAAATCCCCGAGTTCGAGCTGTCGAACGAAGGGTTCCGGCTTCTCATCAACACCATCGACCTTGCCTGCCGCCCCCAAAAGTAGATCACGGACCGTCCTCCAGTCGACGTCATAACCAATGGACAGGGTCGTATGGTGTATCAGGCCCTTCTTCTTGACCTGGGCGTTGAAATTGATGATGTGGTCTCCCATGACCTTGGCGTTGGGAATGGCCACCTCGACATTCTTCGGAGTCCGAATACGAGTTACGAGCAGTGTTTTTTCGACCACGATGCCCTCGATATCTGATATTCGAACGCGATCACCCACCTTGAACGCCCGCATGTAGATCAAGAGGACTCCGGCGATGATGTTGGCGACTGCACTGGTCGAACCCAGGGAGACCAACACACCGATGAAAATCGTAATGCCTTGAAAGGCTTTCGAGTGGGCCCCCGGCAGGTAGGGGAAGGTCACAACCACCGCAAAGATGATCATCAGGAGCTTGATGATGTTAAAGGTCGGAATCGCCCACTCCGGGTAGAATCCATGGATCCGGATCCGTTCTGACTCAATCCCGTTGAAAACCAGATGCACGAGGCGAATCGAATACCAGAGCAAGATGCCGATAACGCCGATGACCAATAGATTGGGAAGATAGCCGATGATCGTCGTTCCGATCGTGACGGAGATCTCGACAAACAGCCCGAACAGCCGTTCGGCTAATTTCTCAGTCCAGGAAAACAACCGACAGCCGAAAGCCACAGCCGTAAACAGCACCCATAACGATACGATCAGTCGGAGTCCTCGAATGACGAGGATGAGAAAAGCTGCAATGTCCTGCCCTGACAGAATCTCCAGCTCTTGAAGCTGAATACCCCTCATTCCGTCCGCCCGGTTGTTGATTCGCTGTTCCAGGCCACCGCCAATGACCCGGATGATTCTCATCACCACCAGCGTCACGAGCGCGACACCGACCGCAATACCGAGGCCGATCAGAGGATGTGCTGTGATTTCAAGTCCAGTATAAAATTCAACGATCATTTCGAAAAACTGTTTTACAGATTCCACAACACTCCCCCAAACTGCATCTCGACTGGCCCGTTGAATTTACACGAACCCAAGAGAATCGTCACCGGTGGGAAATCTCAATCCGCCGGATCTCATCACCTACCCGTGCAAACACAACCTGCCACACCGGCACGCCCGATCCGAAAAAATTCCCCAGGGCCGGCCGAGGCCACTCGACGGCGACCACCGCCCTCTCATCTCCGAGGAAATCGTCCAGTCCAATCTCCCGAAGCGCTTCCGGGTCATCGGGAAGACGATAAAGATCGACATGATGCAGTGCCGACACAGAGCCCGTACACGGGTACGACTGAACGACGACAAAGGTCGGAGAATTGGCATCTGAAGGATTGCCCCCAAGACCTCGGAGAAGGCCGCGAACAAAGGTGGTCTTCCCCGCAGCCAGATCGCCTTCGAGAAGAATGACATCCCCGGGCTCGACCCGATGTGCCAAGGCCTCACCGTGGGCCTCGGTTTCGGCCGGGCTTGCGGAATGAACGATCTCAGGCGCCTCCATCAATCACCAAAGTCATCGATGAGTTCGGTCCATGCCGCGGCGATCAACGCCGGAAGTTCGGCGGCCGGTACAGCGGCCGGCCAGATTTCGGCGCCCAATTCACCGGCCCGACCGTGAAGCCAACACCCGACGATCGAGGCCCGAACGGGGTCGAGGTTCTGCGCCATCATGGCGCCGATCAAGCCGGTCAAGACATCGCCCGAGCCTCCGGTTGCAAGGTGTTCGTCGCCAGTCGGGTTGATCCAGACCCGCCCCTCCGGGTCGGCAATGATGGTGCGATAGCCCTTGGCAACGACGACGGCGCCGGAAATACGAGCAGCCTCACGGGCTGCATCCAACCGGTCGAGAACCACGTCTTCGGTCGCCCGCCCCAGCAACCGTCCCAACTCTCCGGGGTGAGGCGTCAGCACAGTCGACCCCGACCGGCCGGAAAAACGGTCCAGAGAACCGGCCACCATATTGAGAGCGTCGGCATCGAGAACGAGCGGGCCCTCCCAGTGCAAGAGCAGCAAATCCAACACCTTGTGGGCACCGGGACCCGTTCCCAGGCCCGGCCCTGCCGCAACGGCCGTCATCCGTGTCAAGACCGTCTCGAGATTTCCAGGACCCGCGGCCTCCCCAAGCTGGTCGGCCGGGAGTTCAAACGTCATCGCCTCAAGACAGGCCCCATCGACAACGGGCACGACCGGGGTCGGCACGGCAACGGTTACCAGACCGGCGCCGGCGGCGACAGCAGACCGGGCCGCCATTGAGGCAGCACCTCCCCTACCTTGCGCGCCCGCCACCACCAACAGATGACCGAATGACCCCTTGTGCCCGTCCGGCGCTCGCCGCGGAAGAAGCAGAGCCACATCCTCGGCCTGAACCCACCAAGCCTGCGCGCCAGCCTCCAAGACGCTCGGAGGAATTCCGATATCGACCACGGCAACGTCTCCGCAGGTCTCGCAGGCAGGGGGCAGGCAGTGGCAGGGCATCAATGCAGCAAAGGTTGTGCACAAATCGGCCTCAACGGCGGGGCCGGGTAAAGCGGACGAGGATCCGTTCAATCCTGTCGGTACATCTACCGCAACCACCGGGACAGGGCAGCTGTTCACCAGATCGACAACCCTCGCCAATCTGCCCGCGAGAGGGCGATCGAGCCCGGTCCCCAACAGAGCGTCGATGATGATATCTGGGGGATCAGATCCCAGCAGTTGGTTCTCGAGTGCCTCCAGGTCGTCTGTGTCAACGACGTCTATCTCCACACCAACCGCACGCGCCCAGCCCAAATTGGTCTTTGCATCGGGGGACAACATCTCGGGATCGGCCAACAGTAGAAGATCAACCTCGTGACCCCCGTTGACCAGGTGCCGTGCAGCGGCCAGACCATCGCCTCCATTATTCCCCCGTCCACACAGAATCAACACCCTGCGCGCCTCGGGCCAAGTTTCCCGAAGAGCATCGACCAGGCCGGTGGCCGCGTTCTCCATCAAAACCAAACCGAGTACTCCGAGGTCCTCGATCGTGTGCCGGTCGGCTTCTCTCAGCGCATCATTGTCCAGGACAGGGAGCATCTCGAACCTCCAAGTCTATGTCGCCACAATTTTGCCACAATTCGTCACAATTATTCCTTTTTTTCGCCAACAGAAGCATGGTTCCATGATCGAGAATATCTTTGTAGCGAGTTGTTCGCAATTCGACTACAATCCGCCCACACAGGGCATCGGCAATCGAGTCGCCGAGGCAGGAGTCACTGATGAGAGACGTTGAACCCAACACCAGCGGCAGCCACAGTCACCAGATTCTCTTTCCACTGGCCGTCGGCGCACTCTTCGTTATCGCCCTGTTCTTCGGCGTTCTG
The DNA here is from genome assembly GCA_030618605.1 of Holophagae bacterium. Taxonomy (GTDB): domain Bacteria; phylum Acidobacteriota; class Thermoanaerobaculia; order Thermoanaerobaculales; family Sulfomarinibacteraceae; genus DAOWGJ01. Next base: position 10,751 of record JAUXDC010000084.1, read on the forward strand.
GTGGGTTAGTAAGCCCTCTTTCGACTCACTTCTTTTCCGGAATAATCAACAAAAACCAACCGCGCAAAGCGCAACAACTGGCTATCTAGCTTTTACCTAATCCAGGCGATTCTGGCGGATGAGAATCGCGCGGCTTAGCTTTTAATCGGCCGAATCACCATCGTCAGGTCACGCCCTTCGAGCTCAGTCGGCATACGATCGACCTTGGCAATGTCACCCAAAGCCTCGGCGATGCGCCTCAAAATCTCGAATCCGTTCTCAGGCCGCCGCATCTCTCGGCGCCGGAACATGATCGTGATCTTGACGTGTTTGCCCTTGTCGAGGAACTTCCTCGCCAACCGGGTCTTGGTGTCGAAATCGTGAATATTGATATTGGGCCGATACTTGACCTCTTTGACCTCAATCTGCGTTTGATGACGTCTTGCCTCCCGAGCCTTCTTCTCCTGCTCGTAGCGGAAACGTCCGTAATCCATGATCTTGCAGACGATAGGACGGGAGGTCGAAGCGACCTCAACCAAATCAAGGCCTCTGGAACGAGCCATTTGCAATGCCTCGTCCACCGGAACAACACCAACTTGTTCCCCTTCTTCATCGATCAATCGAACTGGTGTCAACCGAATGCGCTCATTAATTCGAACCTTTGGTTGATCTGGGGCATCTCGAAACGCGTATTTCCGAATGGTGATCCTCCTTTCACTTTCGCCCAGTTATAAAGAGCGAAAACTCACCAACTGGGGCGCAGTATACCGTTTTTCTCCGTAAAAAGCTGAAATTGTGGGAAGAGTCCCTGAAGGCGCCTCACAAGTCGTCGTGATCATCCACCGGACTGCTCAGCAACAGGAAAACGCCCACGACGCCTGCGATCGTCAACGGCAGTGTCACCCACAGCGACAGACCGAATACACACGAGGGGAGATAGCCCAGGACCAGTCCAGCACCTGCCGCCAAAAGGGCGTAGGGCAACTGAGTGCGTACGTGATCGACGTGGTCACAGCTCGAGGCCATCGAGGACATCACCGTCGTATCCGAGATCGGCGAGCAATGATCGCCAAAGACCGAGCCACCGAGAATGGCCGACACCGTCGCCGACAACAAGGCGGCAGAATCCGGCGCAGCCCGGAGAATCAACGGCACGGCCAGCGGCGTCAAAATTGCCATCGTTCCCCACGAGGTTCCGGTCGAAAATGACACCGCCGCCGCGACAAGAAACACCAGCCCCGGCAGCAGCACGGGCGGCACGTGGGGGCCGACCGCTTCCGTGAGCCAGTCCGCCGTCCCCAGATCTGTGCAGACTCGGCCCAAAGACCAGGCCAGCGTCAAGACCACAACAGCGATCAACATGCTCTTGAAACCCGCAACCGTCGCGTCCATAGACTCTTCGAGCGTCAACAACCCCTGACCGAGAGCCAAAACGATCGCCATGGTCAGCCCGACCAAACTCCCCCACAGCAAGACCGTGAAAGGATCCGAGGCGCCAATGACCTCCGCCAGACCTGCGCCGGCAGCCCCGTCCGCTTCCAAACTGGCCCTACCGGTCACCCAAAGTCCCACCAACATGACAACTACGACCGAGAGCACCGGAAGAGCGGCATTGAACCACCGGCGAGGTGTCTCCGGTTCCGGTTCCAAAGCCGTCGTGTCAAAATCAGCTAACGGCCTGGACTGATCGGCCAGCAGGACTCCGCCTGCAGCCCGGCGCTCGGCCTTGAGCATCGGACCCATGTCCCGCCGCGATACGGCGACGCTGAAGGTCAAGGTCAGCGCAGCGAAGGGATAGAACGCCGCCGGAACCGAGGCCAGGAACACCGAGAAGGGGTTGAGGTCGGCGCCGTTGGCCTGCAGAGCATCTCCAAGCACCGACACCTGATATCCCACCCATGTCGACACCACAGCCACACAGGCAACCGGCGCAGCCGTCGAGTCCACAAGAAAAGCCAGCTTTTCCCTGCTGACTCGATGGCGGTCCGTCACCGGCCTCATCGCGTGTCCGACCACAAGGGTGTTCGAATAATCGTCGAAGAAAATCGCCACACCCATCAGCCACGTCACGATCTGACTGCGTCGCGGCGTCGTCGCCAACGGCTCCAGCCGCTCTACCACCCCGGCTGTTCCCCCCGAACGACTCATCACCGCAACCATCCCGCCAAGAAGCATCGAAAACAAGAGGATGCTGACGTGATCGGGATCTGTCAAAGCCTCCCGTAAATTGGTGTCCACCAGACGCAGAAAACCGCGACCCGGATCACCTGCGAGCATCGTCGTACCCAGCCATACGCCGAGGAAAAGCGATGCGACCACCTGCCGAGCCCACAATGCCAGGAAGATCGCCAGCACAGGCGGCAGCAGGCTCCACGCCGAGCCGTACGCCGCCTCAGGGGCCGGCAGAAGCCACCAGGCAACAACCAGCACCGCAACAGCGGCAAACAACCGAAGAAGCCGGGAATTCACCGATGGAGATTAGCACGCAATTCATCGAACGAATTGCATTTGTTGATGATGGCAACCCCGGATCGACGTTGTCGGGTGGTCACCGCTACGGGGCAGGAGCCCCGCCTCGTGCCCCCGGAATGTTCAGGCGCCAAGGCCTCGAGGTTAGCCGGCTTCAGCGACTGAGGATTCCCTGACGAACCCGGATGCCTTCAGCCGGCCTTAGCGGGCGGGGACGCCCGCAGCAACAATAGGGCGCCGGTAGGTC
>JAUXDC010000047.1 GCA_030618605.1 Holophagae bacterium
GGTCGAGGAAGGGTTCCACACGCATTCGGACGGGTTCGAGCAGGAGGACCAACACAATTCCGGTAGCAAAAGCCAGGAGATTTCGGATGTTGCCGAGTCCGCCGCCATAGGTCTGAAGAATATAATTGGTGAACGAAAAAACGAAACCCCCAATGGCGACGACCAGGGTTGCCGAGACCAGATCGCGCGAGATCGGTTCGAGATCCCAGAGTCTGTACTCGGTCAGGGCCGCCAAAAACCCCAATGGAATGGCGGCAAGGGGCAGCACGGCCAGCCACGAGAACGGTTCGAAGGTGATGCCGAGCCAACCGGGTATGGAAACAAGGAAAATCAGCGGTATCAGGCCGACGAACAGTCCGAGGCCCACCCACTCGATCTGACGGCGATCCCGTTCCTGGTCCTGCGCCTTCCACCAACGACGGACCTGAACGACGATTCCAAAGATCAACGAGGCGGTGAAGAGGCCCCGAAGGCCGCTGAGTGTCGCCGGCCACCAGGCTTGAAGGTCGGGAACCAGGGGCGTCAGACCAGCCCAGAGCACAGCAAGGGTTGTGACGGTATCCCAGAGGGCCATTCGTCGGCGTTGATTGGGAAAAATTGCAAAAAACCGGACCAGGAGGAAAGGCATGGCCGCACCGGCGGATCGATGGAGCACGGCCAGGCCGGTAGCTGTGGCAGCCGTCCGGTAGGGAATAGCACCAACGAGGAGGGAGGCGGAGGCCAGAAGGAGAAAGGTCAATGCCTCCCGCCGCCGCGTCGTAAAGGCCGCGATTGCCGCGCAGGCCAAGCCGAACGCGCCGACGGCAGACCGTGCGAGATAGACGTCCTGGATACGTGGTGGCGGTGGTCGAAAGATTGGGGTCTTGACCGTGCCTCCGGGTTGCTGGACGGTCAAAACGTGGTCGAACCCGGAAGCCAGCGAGAACAGGGGGTTATTAAAGCTGTCAACAGAAACCCCGTCAATCGCCGTGATCAAGTCACCCCGGATCAAGCCCGCAATATCTCCCGTGGATCGTTGGGTGACCTCATCTACGTGAAGCCCGCCTTCAACCCAGGTTACGGCGAAGTCAACTTGATAGAAGCTCTGAACCGTCCGGATCAACGATGTACCGGCAACCAGGACGGTACAGATCGTGATGGCGGCGCATGCCAGGCGATTGATCCGCATAACTAGAGGGCTGAGCTCTCCAGCCAGGTAGTTTGGTAGATGGCGCCCAGCGGGACCATACACAGGAACCGGACGGGTTCTTCCGCACGGTTCTCATACCAGTGGGCGGTTCCGGCGGGAATGAAAACGCAATCGCCCGTCTTGACGACGCGAACCTCACTGTCCAGTCCCAGCGTCATCTCTCCTTCGAGGACAACCTGCTCGTGTTCGATGGTGTCATGGCTGTGGCAGGGGATTCGGCCGCCGGGCATCAAGGTGAATCGCCGGGTGGCGAAGTGCGGAACATTGTCATCGGGGCCGAGCAAAATCTGAATCGAGGCCCCCTGAGATCGCTCGACCTCACGCGTCGCGGCCTCATCCATGGAACGGATTACGGGTGGTGTTGTGGCAGTCATCGGTTCTCCAGATCCGATGATACCGCAGGGCGGGCTAACCCGGCCTTCTCACGAATTTTCGTCGCGAGGTGCGGAAGATTTTGTGAGATTTTGCGTTTTCGTAGAATGAGCGAACGAGGCGTACTTGAGGGCATGTTGATTGAGCGATTTCAAGCAAACGCCAAAGATCGCCGCGTATTTCGCGCTGCAGCAGATTATTGGTGGGAAGGCCGGGTTAAGATCCAATTGTGTTAGAACGACTCCAGGTCCGGAGCCTTGGCATTATCGAGAACGTCGAGGTGAATTTTGGTCCAGGCTTTTCGGCCCTGACGGGGGAGACCGGGGCCGGCAAAAGCTTGCTCGTTGAGAGTCTTGAACTGATTGGGGGGGGGCGGGCGAGCGCTGAACTCATTCGGTCAGGAGATGGAAAGCTGGTTGTGGAAGCCTGGTTCGACCGACCGGCCTCTGAGTGTCTTCAAGCAGAGTTCGATGACCTGGGGGTCCCAACCGCTGATGAAATTGTCGTCCGGCGGGAAGTCACCTCGGCGGGGCGAAGTCGGTGCTGGGTCAACGACACGGCGGTCACGGTCGGCGGACTCCAGCGGGTAGCCTCGCACTTATTGGCGATTCATGGTCAGCATGAACACTATGGTCTGGCCGAAGGTGACACCCAGCGTCGACTGGTTGACGCGTTTGGAGACCTCGGCGTCGAGGCCTCTGGAGTTCACGGTCTCTGGCAACGGTGGATCGAGGCTTCCGGGGAGGTCCGGCGTCTGGAAGCGGCCCGGAATCGCCGTCGTGACCGCATGGATTCGATTCTCTTTCAGGAAGGGGAAATCGATGCCTTGGCGCCGACGATCGGAGAAGATGACACGCTTCGGGCCCGACGGTTGCAGCTTCGGCATATCGCCAGGCTCCAGGCATTGACCTCCGGCATCGTTGACGGTCTTGGAGACCGGGAGGGCGCCGTCGTGGAGGAGTTGGGGCGCGCGGAACGGAGTGTGGCCCAGATGGCCGAGTGCGGTGTTGACGTCGAGGAACTTCTGCGCCTGGTGACGGAAGCCAGGGTGATCAGCGAGGAGGCCCTCCGAGAGGTTCGAGTGCTTGGTGGAGATCTCCGAGAGGACCCGGCCGAGTTGGATGGGATCGAAAGTCGGTTGCACCTCCTGGAAACGATGATGCTCAAATATGGCGGGACGCTGGAAGAGGTTCTGGACCACCGCGAACTCCTGAGGGCAGAAAAGGCCGAACTTCTCAAGGTCGAAGACCGGCTGGAGAGCGCTCGAAAAGACGCGGCGGCTGCCCTTGAGGCATACGATGAAGTGGCCGCTTGTCTGCAGAGTAAACGAGTGGAAACCTCAGGAAGAATGGCGGTTGAAATCAGCAGGGTTCTCGAACGAATGGACATGGTGGGGACGTTGCTGAACTTCCAGTGGACGGCCCGCCCCGAGGAGGAGAGCCCTCTCAAAAGGGATGGGTTGCCGGTGGCGTTTGGACCGGACGGTGTTGAAGAGGTGGAGTTGCTGTTGGCAGCCAACCAGGGAGAGGATCTCAGACCGATGGCCCGGATCGCCTCCGGCGGTGAACTCTCCCGTCTCCATCTCGCCATTCGAACAGTGCTCCGGCAACGTGGTCCGTCTCAAGGCTTGACCCTGTTATTCGATGAGGTTGACAGTGGGCTGGGTGGGGCAACGGCTGCTGCGTTGGCCGGTCTCCTTGCTGAACTGGCCCGGCACGATCAGGTTCTGGTCGTCACCCACCTCGCACAGGTTGCGGGACGGGCCGATGCGCAATTCAAGGTGAAGAAGGCGGTCAGTGAGGGGCGGACGAAAACAACGGTCACGGCAGTGGAGGGAGAGGCTCGAAAAAGAGAAGTGGCTCGAATGGTGGCGGGGGAAGCGGTGACCGACGCTACCAGAGCTCACGCGGTTGAATTGATCGGGGCAGACAATGACTGAACGATCTCTTGGCCTGATGCGGGTCCTCACCTTTCGGCAGAAGGTTGATCTCGAGGCCGTGATTCCCCAGGTTGAACGTTGCCTTGCAGAGGCGGGCGTTGTGCTCCTGCCGACTGAGACGTTCTATGGCCTGGGGTGTGACCCGTGGTCTGAAGATGCAGTCCACACGGTGTTGGACCTCAAGGATCGTCCAAGGGACATGCCCCTCCCGGTGCTGGCCGCAGATTGGGTTCAGGTGGACCGGTTGACGGTTATTCCCGAGACTTGGCGGAGTCGTCTTATCGATTTTTGGCCGGGGCCTCTTACGGCGGTCTTACCGGCTCGCCAGTCTCTTCCTGCCTCGTTGGAGGACACTGTAGCCGTTCGGATTCCGGGCCATGAGTTGTTGCGGCAACTCCTGGCCGTGACTGGTCCGTTGACCGGAACATCGGCCAACCGTCACGGTGAGCAACCGGCCATCGACATTGAGGGAGCCATGAAATCGTTGACGGGTGATCCGGCCCTGGCTCTCGACGGTGGGCCGTCTCCTGGCGGACACCCCTCGACCCTGGTGGATTTGACCGGCACGACCGTACGGGTCCTCCGGCAAGGGGCCGAGATGTGGAACTAGTCCGGGAAATGAGGAGCCTGAGACCTGTTTCCTGAGCCCCGCATCCTGCCCGCGACACCTGGGTGCATGCCTCGAACTGAAACCAGTAAATGCTTGTTTCAAAGGCGGTTCCGAGATGACAATTCGAAGTCCCTTCCTGTTGTGGAAAACTCTGCGGAAAACTCTGTGGAAAAGTCGTTAAGACACTGTAAAAACAGGGACTTTCAAATAATGCCCTAAATATCGTGCCTTTTCTAAATAACTGAAACTAAATGACTTCAATCTATGTTGTTGATTTTCAATGGCTTTCGAGAGAACCGCAAAACCCGAGATTCCACAGGTTCCTTAAAAAGAGGCACTTGGCTCCCTTGCCGGTCCGCCGACCCTGTGATAGTTTCCGGCGCTCGGTAAGGGGCGGGACAATGTCGGTTATTTCGTTCGAAAACAAGGTTCCGGAGTTTGGTGCTCGGGTGTTTCTTGCACCGGGTTCGGTCGTCCTGGGTGAGGTGTTCCTTGGTGACGACGTGTCGGTCTGGTTCAACGTTGTTCTCCGCGCGGATATCCACTGGATTCGGGTTGGGGCTCGGTCCAATCTTCAAGACGGCGTGATTGTCCATGTGGAGAACCAACAGTGTCCGACCCTGCTGGAGGAAGAAGTCAGTGTGGGTCACGGCGCGATCTTGCATGGCTGTACGATCGGTTCAGGTTCATTGATCGGCATGGGCGCCAGAATCCTCAATGACGCCGTCATCGGGGAGGGCTCGTTGGTGGCTGCCGGGGCGGTTGTCCGGGAGGGGTTTAACGCACCACCGAGATCACTGGTCGTTGGCGTGCCCGCGGTTGTGAAAAGATCGTTAACGGACGAGGAGTACGATCGGGCGCGGGGAACGGCGCTGAACTACCTCCGGTACAAGGAGCGGTACCTCGCCAGTGGACTGGGCCGCGAAGACGCAATTTTGGAGAGCAACCATGATTCGTAAAGTCAAGGGAACCCGAGATATTCTACCCCCCGAGTCGCGCCTGTGGGGCGCGGTAGAGGCAGAAGCGCGGCGGGTGTTCGATGGCTTCGGGTACGACGAAATCCGTCTTCCGGTGATGGAGCCGACCGAACTTTTCGTCCGTACAGTCGGCGAAGGCACGGACATCGTCTCCAAGGAAATGTACACATTTGCTGACCGAAAGGGGCGCTCGTTGACTTTGCGTCCGGAGGGCACGGCTGGTGTGGCCAGGGCCTTTATCGAAAACGGACTCGGGCAGCGTCCCCAACCTATGCGCTTGTCATACATGGGGCCGATGTTCCGGTACGAGAAGATGCAGCGAGGCCGGTATCGACAGTTTTCCCAGATCGGAATCGAATTGCTCGGCGCGTCGACGCCCCAGGCCGATGTTGAAGTTCTATTGGCACTCCACACTTTCTTGAAGGCGTTGGGGTTCGATGATTTGGTGATTGTGCTCAACAACCTGGGCGACCCGGAAGATCGGGATCGTTTCATTGAAGTTTTCAAAGGTGAATTGACGCCGAACCGGGAAGAGCTGTGCGGCGATTGCCAAAGGCGGTGGACTGAGAATCCTTTGAGGATCCTCGACTGCAAGGCCCCAAGGTGTCGGGAACTGGTCTCCCATACGACTCCGGTGGCCGACGTCGTCAGTGACGAGGCCAGGACGCACGTCGATGCAGTCGCCCAGGGCCTGGAAGTCCTGGAGATTCCCGTTCGAGTGGCGCCTCGGTTGGTTCGTGGCCTGGACTACTATCTAAGGACGGTGTTTGAGGTGATCTCACCAGCCCTCGGAGAGGATACGGTGATCTGTGGCGGTGGGCGGTACGACCGGTTGATCTCCGACCTCGGAGGCAAGGTGGTGCCCGGCATCGGATTTGCCATCGGAGAGGATCGCCTGATCGACGTACTCCCTGATTCGTTCAAGCATCGAGTGCTTGACGTGCCGGTCGTCGCCGTATTGCCGTTGGGTCACGAGGCGGCGGCTTCGGCTCTGAGCTTGACGGTCCAATTGATCGAGGGTGGTTTGAGGGCGCCGGCAGAAGTGACCGGTCGGTCTCTTAAAGCCGGCCTGAAGTGGGCAAACAAGATCGGCGCCGCTGTGGCGTTGATCCTGGGCGAGTCAGAGATTGAGAAAAATCAGGTCCTCGTCAAGGATCTTCGAGAGGGAACGCAGGAGGCCGTTGCTCGGGATGCAGTCGTTGAGATGGTCCGGCGGCTCGTGGGAGAAGGTGATAAATGACACAACGTGCGTGGGACAGACCGTGGTGTGCGAGTTTCAATGTCGAGAATCTCGAACAAAAGGTCGAGGTCGTCGGATGGATTCGTCGTCGGAGAGATCTCGGTGGCTTGGTGTTCGTCGATCTCCGGGACAGGACCGGCATCGTGCAGCTGGTCTTCGAGACCGAGATGCTCTCGTACGGCGAGAAGCTGTCACCCGAGGACGTCGTCAGAGTTGAGGGCACCATCCGGAGGCGGGCCGAAGGCCAGGCCAATCCCGATCTACCGACTGGAGAGATCGAAATTCGTGTCTCGGGTTGTGAGGTGTTGACCAGTGCGGAGACGCCGCCCTTCGTCGTAGAGGACGATACCAACGCCTCTGAGGAACTGCGCCTGAAGCACCGGGCGTTGGATCTCCGGCGTCCGAAGATGGTGAGTAACTTGATCCTCCGTCACCGTGTCGTTGCTGAGGCTCGCCGTTTCTTCGACGAGATGGAGTTTCTCGAGGTCGAGACGCCGATTCTTACTCGGTCGACACCGGAAGGCGCTCGCGACTTTTTGGTGCCGTCGCGCGTCCACAAGGGAGAGTTCTACGCCCTGCCCCAATCGCCACAGCTGTTCAAACAGATGCTCCAGGTGGCCGGAGTGGGACGATACGTTCAGATTGCACGGTGCTTTCGGGACGAAGACCTGCGTGCCGATCGGCAGCCGGAGTTTACCCAGATCGATGTCGAGGCGTCCTTCATCACCGAGGAGGACATCTTCTTCCTGATTGAGAGGTTGTTTGGGTGCATTTTCCCGATGGTGGGTATTGATCCCCCGGAGACCTTTCCACGATTGAGCTACGCAGAGTGCATGGAGCGTTTCGGGTCCGATCGCCCAGACACCCGGTTCGGACTGGAGCTCGTTGAGCTCGGACCCCAGTGTGAGGGGTGTGGGTTTCGGGTTCTGGAGTCGGCGGCCGAGGAGGGCAGAGTCAAAGGAATTCTTCTGCCCGGAGGCGCCGATTACTCCCGAAAACAGCTTGACGGGCTGGCCGAGTTCGTCAAGCCATACGGGGCGGCCGGGGTCCTGTGGTTCAAGCTGACGGCCGACGGCGTCGGCTCTCCCGCCAAGAAAGCGCTTGGTGAGGATGGCTGCCGTCGGTTCCTCGAGGCCGCCGGGGCCGGCGAGGGCGATCTGTTGCTGGTTGTGGGCGCGCCTGAACGTGTCGTCTTTGCCGCACTGGGAGCTCTTCGGGTCCACTTGGCGGGAGAGAGAGATCTGATCCCAAAGGACCGCCACGACTTCCTGTGGGTCACCGATTTCCCGCTGTTGGAGCATTCACCGGATGATGACCGTTACTTTGCGATGCACCACCCCTTTACTGCTCCCTTGCCGGAGGACGAGGCTCTGATGGAGTCCGATCCGGGCGTGGTCCGTGCCAGAGCCTACGATGTCGTCATGGACGGCGTCGAGCTTGGGGGGGGGTCGATCAGGATCCACAGTGCCCAGCTCCAGCGGCAGATGTTCGCTGCCTTGGGGATCGACGCCGCCGAGGCCGACGAACGCTTCGGGTTCCTGCTCGAGGCCTTTCGGTATGGCGTACCGCCTCATGGGGGGATTGCCCTGGGACTCGACCGGATGATCATGCTGATGGCAGGGAGAGACTCCATTCGGGACGTGATTGCCTTTCCCAAAACAACCTCTGCCTCGTGCCTTCTGACCGAGGCGCCCTCGGGAGTTGACGAAGACCAGTTGAAGGAGTTGGGGTTGAAGGTGTGAAGGCAGGCTGCAGGTCTCAGGTCTCAGGCAGCGGGCAGTGAATTTGAAACGGTCTGAAACCTGACGCCTGACGCCCTTCGAGACCCCTTTACTTGGAATCCGCAATGAGCAGCCCTTTCTCGCGGTATTATCAAGGGCATGATCGGCGAGATCCATTCAGGCATGGAGGTCGGGCGTTATCGGCTCGAGCGGCGGTTGGCTACCGGGGGAATGGGCACTGTGTGGATTGCACGGGACCGGATTCTCGTTCGAGAGGTTGCCGTCAAACTCCTGCCCCGTCTTCTTGTCACCGATGAGGCAGCGGAGCAACGATTCCAGCGAGAGGCGCGGGCGATGGGGCGCCTCCAACATCCCAACGTCGTGGCTATCTACGATATCGGTTCGGGCGATCCAGGTTCGGGCGAGGAGATGCCATACCTGGTGATGGAGCTGATTCGGGGTCGGGGTCTCGATCAGATCATCCTCGAAGGTCCGCAGCCGGCCAGACGGGCCGTTGAGATTGCCGCCCAGGTCGCCAAGGCTCTCGGCGCCGCTCACCGGGCCGGTGTCGTCCACCGAGATCTCAAGCCTTCGAACATCGTGGTTTCCGACGAGGGACATGCCAAGGTCCTGGATTTTGGGTTGGCCCGACTGGTTCAAGCGCTCGGCCACAGTTCCGAGGTCACGCTGACGGCGCCGGGCATGGTCCTGGGTTCGTGCCCCTACATGGCGCCTGAGCAGGCTATGGGTGGAAACGTTGGGGCCCAAGCCGACATTTTTTCATTCGGCGCCGTTCTCTATGAAATGGTCAGTGGGCTCCGGGCATTTACCGGTTCGACCCCGATCAAGGTCTTGCAGGCGGTCGTCAAGTGTCAGTATCCCCCGTTGAGTGAAATTGTTCCCGGTGTGTCCACCGACCTGGTGGCGATCATCGAACGGTGTATGGAAAAAGACCCGGGGCGACGATATCCCAATGCAGAAGCCCTTGTTCGGGATCTGGCGGCTTTTGTAGGTTCGAGCAGGCCCGAGGATGCGGACTTGCCGACTGTCGAAATCGGTTCAAGTTCCATCAAGGCCGTAGAGCTTCGCCGCCGCCGTCGCCTGACGCGGGCGGTCCTGGGCGCCGGCGCCGTGTTGCTGGTGGGTTCTGTTGTCGGGTTTCTCGGTGGACGGGTAGGTACGGAAACCCTTCGGCCCGATCCGGGCCGCTGGCGGTCCCGGACACTGTACGAGGCGGCGGGGTCGATTCGACACATCAGTTGGAGTCCGTCGGGAACCGAGTTGGTGGCAGAGGTCGAAGATAACGGCGCTTTCGAAATCCTGGTGGTCCCTGTCGATCAACAGGAGCCACGGGTCCTCGCCCAGAGCAGCGAAGACGGAGCGCCTATATGGCCGGCCTATTCCCCTGATGGCCAGGCAATCGCAGTGACACGCATGGGCGATACATCGATGTCCGTGGAGATCCTGCCGGCAGTCGGAGGTGCGGCCGTTTCGGTTCTAGATAACGCGTCCCGAGGGGCCTGGCTGAACGCGGAGACCCTGGTCGTTTCAAGAATCACAGAGGGTTCCGCAGGGCTGTGGACCTGGATGGCAGACACCGGGAAGTTAGACCCCTATCATGTCGCCCCGGCCGGGCGCCAATATTGGGCGGCGGTACCCCGGCCGGGAAGTGGGGCAGCCTTTTTGGGCGGAGGCAGCGACACACGTGCCGGTATCTTTGTCGGGTGGGCCGGCGGGGGCGCCGTTGAGGAATGGTTAGGTGGGGGCGCCCTTCTTCAGGGCCTGTCCTGGCATCCCGAGGGCCGATCGCTTGCGGCCTCGGTTGGGCGCCGGTTGGCCCGCATAACCGAAAGCGGGAAAGCGGACCTCGTGGCACCGCCCCTGACCCTCGACTATCCGGCGTTCGACGGGACAGGAACCCGGTTGGCCGTCATCGATCAGCACAGCTCCTACGACATTGTCGCGGCCGATCCCCTGACCGGAAGGCTGCGGTGTGTCAAGTGTGGAGAACCCAAGGTGGGGTGGGGCAGCGTGGGCCCAGAGACTTCGATCTTTTACCGACGAAGCGTTGATGGAGGGCCCAGTTTGTACCGGGTCGACCGGAATCGAGGCGACGAAGGCCCGGTCGCCGCCGCCGGTCCCGGTGCCAGTTGCCCGGTAGTATCGCCCGACGGGACCCGTCTGACCTACCTCAAAAGGAATGTGGAAGCTGGAGGTGTCGATCTGATGGTTTTGGCGCTTGGCGGGGGCGAACCGGTGAGGTTGGCCGGCGCGGTGGAGGGGTCGGAATTTCCCTCATGGTCACCGGACGGCCGGTTTGTAGCCTTTGCCGCGGGTTCCCCCCTGAGGGTCTGGGTTGTGTCCGCCGCCGGTGGTGACCCCAAAGCCGTCAGTCCACCGGGCGGTGACTATCCGGTATGGAGTCCCGACGGTCGATGGATCGCCTACAGTGTCTGGACCGACAGCGGTGATGCCAACCAGGGCGCGTGGCTGGTGTCCCCTCAAGGTGGGTCTCCCACGAAGGTCAGCCCTCATCCGACGCGGCTGGCCTGGAGTCGTGACGGGAACGACCTCTTCCAGCTCCGACGTGAAGAGGAGACCATTGTTGTCTATTCCGCAGAGGTAGGTCGAATGGAATGGGACAGGGGCGCGGTCCTGGACCTCGACGGTCCGGCGCCGGAGCATTTCGAATTCCTGCCCTTGACCGTTGATTCCTCGACCGGTGAGCTGGTCCTCAATCTTCGGATTTCCCGGAGTACCCTCCTGGTGTTCGAAGGGTTGGACCCTGAGCGCTGGTGAGTAAAGAGAAGGGTGAAGGGTGAAGGATGCAAACGAACAGTTAATCTTGTGCCCTGTTCCCTGATTCCTAACCCCTAATCCCTCTCCCCAGCGTGCATTGACAGCCAATCGGCCCGGTGGTAGCATCCCTTTTCCCAGTTTTTGGGGTTGTTCTTTGTCAGATTATTTCGGTCGAAGTCGGGTTTCAAGCAAAGAATCCATGTGGATCACCCGTCGTTAGCCTTGTAGGCGTGTAGCTCAGCTGGTTAGAGTACTACCTTGACACGGTAGGGGTCAGCGGTTCGAGTCCGCTCACGCCTACCATTTTTCAGTACGCAGGCGCGTAGCTCAGTTGGTTAGAGCGCATCCCTCACACGGATGAAGTCCGCGGTTCGAGTCCGCGCGCGCCTACCAGCCGCCGTCGTTCTGAAAAGGCCCGACCGTTGTGGTCGGGCTTTTGAGTTTTTTGGAGAGTGGGGTCTTTGATGGCAAGCACAATTGAGGTGACATTGCCGGACGGCAGCAAGCGGGAATACCCACTGGGTACGACCGTGTTTGAGGTCGCCGAGAGCATCGGCAAGAGGTTGGCTCACGACACCGTGGCCGGCTTTGTCGATGATGTCCTGGTGGACCTCAGGACGTCGTTGGATCGGGATGTCAATCTTCGGATCGTCACCACCCGAGACGCCGAGGCCGGTGAGATCATCCGTCATTCCGCCGAGCATGTGATGGCCGATGCGGTCCAGCGCCTGTGGCCCGGCACGCTGATCGATGCCGGCCGTCAGGACCACTCGGTCAAGTTTCAATACGACTTCCGTTTTCCCCGTCCGTTCAAACCTGAGGATTTCGAGCGCATCGAGGCTGAAATGACACGCCTCATTGCCGAGGACCTCCATTTCGAGCGGGAAGAGGCTGATCGGGCCAGAGTTCGAGATTTGATGATCGAGCGGGGCGAGGAAATCAAGCTCAAGAGGCTCGAGGACATCCCCGAAGGCGAGGTCATCACCCTGTACCACAGCGGCAATTTTGTCGATCTGTGTCGCGGCCCTCATGTTCAGCGTACCTCTCAGATCGGCGCGGCCAAGCTGCTGGAGGCCTCAGGCGCCTACTTCAAGGGTGACGAGCGCAACGAGATGCTGCAGCGTATCTACGGTACGGCCTTCGCCTCGAAGAAGGAGCTCAACGCCTACTTCGCACGCCTCGAGGAACTGCGCAAGCGCGACCATCGGCTGCTGGGTAGGAAACTTGACCTTTTTTCGTTCCACCCGGAGGCCCCGGCCAGTCCCTTCTTCCACCCCCGGGGCACGATCGTCTACAACCAGTTGCTCGAGTTGATGCGAGAAAAATACAGAGCCTACGGTTATGACGAAGTGATCACGCCGCAGGTCTTCGACGTTGATCTGTGGAAGACGTCGGGGCACTACGACAACTATCGTGACGACATGTTCTTCGCCGACGCCTTCGACGAGGTTGAGGAGCGGTCCAACTCGCTCAAGCCGATGAACTGCCCGTCCCACTGCCTGCTCTTCGGCGCTCAGGCGCATTCCTACAGGGACCTTCCGATTCGTATCGCCGATTTTGGGCGACTCCATCGCTACGAGCGTTCCGGCGTGGTCACCGGGCTGACGCGGGTTCGGACCTTCTCCCAGGACGACGCCCACATCTTCTGCACCGCAGATCAAATCGAAGAGGAGATCGAAAAGCTCTTCGATTTCGTCTTCGAGATCTACGCGCTTTTCGGATTCAAAGACATCAATGTCTACCTCTCGACCCGCCCGGAGAAGGCGATGGGTGACCCGGCAGTCTGGGAGCACGCCGAAGCCGTCTTGATGGCGTGTCTCGAGAGTCGAGAGGGCATTACCTTCACCGTCAAGCCCGGAGATGGGGCCTTTTACGGCCCGAAGATCGACTTTGATGTCCACGATGCCCTGGATCGAGCCTGGCAACTGGCCACGATCCAACTGGATTTCCAGATGCCGGAGCGCTTCGACCTGGGCTTTGTCGACTCCGATGGAGAGTCCAAGCGTCCGGTGATGATCCACCGTGCCATCCTGGGCTCACTCGAGCGGTTCTTCGGCGTCATGCTGGAGCACTTCGGAGGCGACCTTCCGCCCTGGTTGGCCCCGGAGCAGATCCGGGTGCTGCCGATCACCGACGCGGTCATGGACTATGCCCAAGAGGTTGTGGACGCGGCGAGGGCCCGAGGATTGAGGGCCGAGTTGGATGGGCGGTCGGAGAAGCTGGGCTACAAGATTCGCGAGGGTGAGACCATGAAAGTGCCCTACCTGCTGGTCATCGGGGGCCGGGAAGCCGAAAACGGCACGGTATCCCTTCGCTTACGTCATCGCCGCGACGAGGGCGTCCACACGCTGGATGCCGTCTTCGATCGCGTTCAAGAAAAAATTGAAACCCGTTCTTTAGAACTATGACAAGGAGAGAATCATGCCAAAACTGAAAACCCACCGAGGCTTGGCCAAGCGGGTCAAGAAAACCGCCAGCGGCAAGTTCAAACGACACCATGCCTACACATCCCACATTCTGGCGAAGAAAAGCCGGAAGAGGAAACGCAACCTGCGGGGTTCGGCAATGGTCAAGCCCTGTGACGCGAAAATCTTCGCACTGATGTTGCACGGCTGAGGAGACGATATGCGCGTAAAAAGAGGTACAGTCCGTAAAGATCGCAGAAAGAAAATTCTCAACCTGGCCGAAGGCTATTGGGGCGGCAAGAGCCGTCTGCACCGGACGGCCAAGATCCAGGTCGAAAAGTCCCTGCAGTACGCCTACCGGGATCGGAAGCAGCGCAAGCGTCACTTCCGAAGCCTGTGGATCACCCGGATCAACGCCGCGGCTCGGATCAACGGCATGAGCTATTCGACCTTCATTTGCGGCCTGAAGAATGCCGGATGTGAATTGGACCGGAAGGTCCTCGCAGATCTCGCTGTGCGTGACCCGCAGACATTCGGTCAACTGGTCGAACTGGCCAAGCCGAAAGCCTGACGCCGTGGGCGCCCAACGGCTCGACGAGGTGCGGGCCGCCTTCCTTGCGGACATTGAGTCCGCGGGGGGCGATGCTGCGGCTGTGGAGAACATCCGCATCCGGTATGCGGGGCGTCGTTCAGGTCTTCTTTTGGATTTGACGGCCGCTCTACGAGAGCTTCCAAACGAGGAGAAGCGAGACTACGGGCGCGCTCTCAACGAACTCAAGAAGCTTGTTGCCGATCGGCTCGAGGCCGCCAAGAGCGGCGCCCATACACGTCAAGCCTCCGGGCCTGGCTTCGATGTCACCCTGCCCGGTCTGACCCTGCCCAAGGGAGCGCAGCACCCAGTGCACCTGGTGCGGCAGCGCATCGAGGAGATCTTCCTCAGAATGGGTTACGACGTCGAGGACGGTCCCGAGATCGAGGATGATCGGCACAACTTCGAGGCTTTGAATATCCCGCCGGATCACCCGGCGCGCGATGACCAGGACACGTTCTACGTTTCTGGTGGGCGGCTGTTGCGAACGCATACCTCCCCGGTGCAGGCTCGGGTCATGGAGCAGCGAAAGCCGCCGATCCGAATCATCGTTCCCGGAAAGGTCTATCGCCGTGACTCCGACCTCAGACACTCGCCGATGTTTCACCAGATCGAGGGCTTGTTGGTTGACGAGGGGGTCACCTTCGGCAATCTCAAGGCCACGCTGGAAACCTTCCTGCACGCACTGTTCTCCGAACACGGAGTCGATGTGCGTTTCAGGCCGAGCTATTTTCCCTTCACCGAGCCGTCGGCTGAGGTTGATATCACCTGCATTTTCTGTGGCGGTTCCGGGTGCGGGGTTTGTTCCCGTTCGGGTTGGATCGAGATCTTGGGCTCGGGCATGGTTGACCCACGGGTCTTCGAGGGTGTTGGAGTCGATGCCGACCGCTACACCGGATTTGCCTTTGGTCTCGGCCTTGACCGGGTGGCCATGCTGTTGTACGGCATCCCTGATTTGAGGCAGCTCTTCGTAGGCGACCAGAGACTGACGAGGCAGTTCGCATGAAATTTGATCTCGAGTGGTTGCGGCAACACATTGACGGCGACACAGATGCCGACACGCTGTCCGAGGCCCTGACCCACTGCGGATTCCTGGTCGAAACGCGCGACCCATCGGGACAATCGGAGATCTGGGATGTCGAGGCGACGACCAATCGACCCGATGTCATGTGCCATCGTGGGTTGGCCCGAGAAGCGGCCCTGGCCGTCGGAGCCCGGCTCAAGGCATTGGACACGACGGTCGAGGAAACTGGCGAGCAGGCCGAGAACCTTGCCTCCGTCGAAATTCAGGATGAGGATCTCTGTTCGAGGTATGTCGGGCGGGTCTTGAGGGGTATACGGCTGGTTGAGTCACCGGTGTGGCTCAAAGAAAGACTCGAGCGGTGTGGCGTTCGTCCAATCAATGCCGTAGTCGATGCCACCAACTACGTTTTGCTGGAAACCGGCCAGCCTCTTCACGCCTTTGACCTCGACCGCCTGGAAGACCGCACGATCGTCGTACGCCGGGCCCACAAGGGCGAGGTCCTGGCAACCCTGGATGGCGAGGACCGAAAGCTGGAGTGCGATGACCTGGTGATTGCCGACCGGAATCGGCCGGTTGCCCTTGCCGGGGTCATGGGTGGTGCGGATTCGGAGATCGGCGAAGAGACGACCGACGTCTTGTTGGAGAGTGCCCACTTCGAGGCCTTGTCCGTGCGGCGGACCTCTCGACGATTTGGTATGCACACCGAGGCGTCTCACAGGTTCGAGCGGGGAGCAGATCCTCTGATGGCGCCGGTTGCCGCAGATTTGGCCGCCCGGTTGATCTCTCAGCTGACCGGAGCGACGGTGTCACCGGGACGCATTGATGTCTGCCCGCGTCCGTGGCAGTCCAAAGAGATGACGTTCAGTGTTTCGGGCGTTTCCCGTTTTGCCGGCCTCGAGATTGCCGGTGACGAGATCGTGCGAATCCTGGAGGCCCTGGAGTTCAGGGCAGGCCGCGATGGTGACGTCATCACCTGCGTACCACCCTCCTTCAGAGGTGACATTGAACGTGTGGCCGATCTGTACGAAGAGATCATTCGGCACATCGGGTATGACGCCGTGCCCGCAGTTCTCCCAATTTTACGAACGCCGCCCGGGCGCCGACACCC
The DNA here is from genome assembly GCA_030618605.1 of Holophagae bacterium. Classification (GTDB taxonomy): domain Bacteria; phylum Acidobacteriota; class Thermoanaerobaculia; order Thermoanaerobaculales; family Sulfomarinibacteraceae; genus DAOWGJ01. Next base: position 15,974 of record JAUXDC010000047.1, read on the forward strand.
CAACTGGGAGCTGGTGGACCGGGGGCGACGGGCGGCAGTGGCCTGTGGTCTGACCGAGGCCGTCACCTACGCATTCATTGACCCACAGGTTGACCAACGTCTGGAAAGCTGGCCCCTGTGTCCCGGTCCGTCGATCCCCCTGGCAAACCCCCTTGCGGAAACTCAAGGGACGATGCGGCGGTCGCTGATTCCGGGGCTCCTTGCGGCAGCGCGAGAAAACCTCAACCAGGGAGAATCCGATATTGCTCTCTTTGAGGAAGGGCGGGTCTTCTCCAACCCCGAGGGTGATTGTTTCGAGGAACCGGAGTACCTGTCGGTGGTATTGGCCGGTGGAGGGTTGGCTCTTCCCGGACGTGACGCGGTCGATTTTCTCGAACTCAAGGGTGTCGTCGAGGCCCTGCTCCGCGACGGGGCCTTCCCGGAGGTTGCCTGGCAAAGAGGCGGGAGTCCATGGCTGGACGAGGCCGAGGGCGCCGTCCTGGTTGATGGTGACGGGGGCGTCGTCGGTGTGGCCGGACGTCTCGGTGACGATGAAGCCGGTAGGTGGGGATTCAAACAGGCGGTCTATGTGGCCGAGTTGAGGCTTCAGGCGGCCGCAGTCGAGCCGCCCCTGCCGCGATTCGAGACCTTGCCCCGCTTCCCGGCGGTCTGGGTGGACATCACGGTCGAACATGGGGCCGCGCTCTCTTATGCTGGTTTAGAGGCGGCAGTTCGAGAATTATCAGATCAGTTGGTGACGTCGGTGTCGTTGGTGGGACGGTTCACGGGGAAGGCGCTGGGTCCGGACCGGGTCCGAACGACGCTTCGCCTGGTCTATCGCCACGCGGAGAGGTCTATGACCCAAGAGGAGGTCAATGCCGCCCAGGATGTTCTGAGGGCAGCCCTGGTTGAGCGGCTTGACGTAACGATTTAACGTCTTGCCACTGAGTTTCATCGCAAGATGGCAAGAAAGCTGTTAGCCTTTAGCCGTTAGTTATTAGCAAGACAGCTTTATGGCGGTTTGCTGAGGTCATCGCTAAAAGCTAACGGCTAATAGCTCCCGGCGGAGTCGGGCAGTATCTTTTTGGTTTCGGCTACGCCGGGTTAAGGAGTGTTTGTAATGGAAGTGGTACTCAAAACGTTGCAGGAACGGATCGAACAGATCATCGAGGCTCACGAAAGTGCCAAGGCTCGGGAGGTCGAGCTGAGCGACACCATCGAGAACCTTGAGGCCACGATCAGCGATTTAGAAAAGCGCCTGGAAGAGGGCGAGGGTCACGCCGGTCGTGCCCAAGAGCTCGAACAACAAAAGACCGAGCTTGCCGAACGGCTGGAAACGGTGATCTCGATGATTGACAAGGCCCTGGAGTCACGGTCCTCGTCGGACGAGGCGTGATCTCGAGATCAATGATGTCCGGGGGGTGAGAGCTGCTCGGTGAGATTGTGATGGCAGGAGGGTGTAGGGCATTGACGGCGGCTGAATTTCGGAGGGTCGTTCAGTGCCATTTGAGGCGCATTCGAGACGCTGTACTCACCGTACGGGCCGAGGATGCAACGAAAAAGGGCCTTGACGACACCCGAAAGGCGGCGCTGATTCAATGCCCTACACCCTCCTAGGAAGGGCTGCGTTCGACGCGGTCCTTCTTCTCTGTGCGGCTGGGATGGTCGGTCATGCTGCAACGCCCAGAAAGTGGCTCTCTTTCCATCCCGGCCTGGCTATGTTGCAGGGGGTGTCCTGGGGTCTGACCCTGGTCAGCCTCTCGGTATGGTTGGCTGGATCGATGGTTGGGACGGCGGTCGTTGGATGGGTGGTTGGTTTCCTCGTCATGGCCTCTCTGGTACGCGCGCCAGACTGGGCGCGATTGGTCGTCCGTGCCCTGGCATTGGCAAAACGAACGGTCCGCACCCACCTCGGAGCGGCCCTGGCCCTGGCGCTGCCGGCGCTCTGGAGCCTGCCCTCATTGATCTTACCCGTCATCGACTCCGACGGTCTCAGGTATCACCTGGCCCTGCCGAAACTTTTCATGCTCGAAGGCAGGATCTTCCTCTATCCCTGGGACGTCGTCGGTGCCTACCCGCAGGGGGCGGAGATGTTCTACCTCCTGGGTTTACAAATGGGTCCGGTGGAGGCGGCGAAGTGGCTCCATTTTCTCATTGTCTGTCTGGGTGCCGCGGCACTGGTGATGATGGTGGGAAGCCGCCGCTCGGGTGGTCTCCTGGGCGCTTTAGCCTATGCGGCCACCCCCGCTGTACTGGCCGGGGCCGCCGCCGCCTTTATCGACGGGTT
>JAUXDC010000281.1 GCA_030618605.1 Holophagae bacterium
TTTCATTGGAAAAACCGTCCGGTCGTAACGACGTGGCGCCGAGCCCGACGACAAAGTAGGGATTGAACTGCTCGTAGGGGTTGAAACTCCAAAGCCCGCCGATTTGCCAGTAGTCGATCGTCAGTCCGAGGGTATCGTCGAATCTCTTCGCGTCGGCGCCTGTAGGTACACCAATAAGTGGAGGGTCATAGTGAAAAGAGCAAGAACGCCATGATTCGGCACAACCAGACGAAGGAGAGATTTCCCATGAAACGAACTATTCAAAATATGACGAGAATCATTCTGCTGGTGGGCGTTGTAACCCTGCCGCTCCTGCCCTCCACCGCTTCGGCAGGCGGTTTCGAGCTCACGCCATTCATGGGCTATCAGTTCGGCGGTGACGTCACGACGTTTTACGAGGGCAGCTACCACGATGTGGGCATCAGCAGCAGCGAGAACTTCGGTCTGATGGTCAACATCGACCTTGGCGACATGGTGCAACTCGAATTTCTCTACAACACCCAGGACACCCGGGCCAATGCGAAACGATTCGACGATAAACTCGACCTGACGATCGATTACTGGCAAGTCAGCGGGCTTTGGAGTTTCAACCCCTACGAGCAGTTCAATCCCTACTTTGTCGTCGGGCTCGGCGCCACGTCGTTACGACCGGACGGTTTTTCCAATGAAACGAAATTCTCCGGGAACATTGGCGGCGGGGTCAAGATCCAGTTCAGCGACGCTATCGGGCTGCGGTTCGAGGGCCGATTCTACGGCACCTATATCAACAGTACGACTTCATATTGTGACCCCTGGTGGTGTTATGGCTACACCAACAGCCTCTATCAGTTTGACGTCTCGGCCGGTCTGATCATCAGGTTCGGAGACTGACCCTCAGTGTGCGAACCAATGAATGGAGGAACCGCATGAAAAAACGTCTCTTACAGATTCTCGGTGTCGCCATAGCGCTCTCGGTGACTTCGACCGCGCACGCGTCGTTCCTCGAGGGCGAGGCGCTGGACTCGGCCGCAGAGGTCATTTCCTGGATCGTCCTCTTTGTGTCCCCCACGATCGCCATCACTCTTTTCTGGATCGTGCATGTGATGCCCGAAAAAATTGCGGAGGACAAGGGACATCCACAGGCGAAAGCGATTCAGGTTCTGTGCCTTCTCTCCCTGGTCTTCGGAGGTCTGCTGTGGCCGATCGCCTGGCTGTGGGCCTATACGAAACCCGTGCTGTACCAAATGGCCTACGGCACCGATACGGTCGAATATCATCATGGGAAAAAGGGGACGCCCGAAGAGGCCGGCCTCGAAGAGAAACCAGCCGAAGAGAAACCGCTCGAAGAACAGGTTCAGGCACTTCGTGATCAAGTGACCCAACTCAGCCTGGAGCTTTCGAAACCAGCGATCGCCGAAGGGAAGGATGCGTAAATGGAAATTCTCCTGTTAGCCATCTACTCTTTCTTCGTCTGGCTGTTCTTCATCAAACTCAAATGGTTTCCTTGGAACATCTACACCCAGGTAACCGCGTTGATGTTGCCGATCATCGCTCTGACCGCGATGATCCTCTACCTCAACATTGTCGCGCCGTCCAGTCACGACGTTCGTGTTGTCAACTACATGGTCGATATCGTGCCACAGGTCAGGGGCCGCGTGGTCGAGGTCCCGGTCGAGCCCAACAGCCACGTCCTGAAAGGCGAAGTTCTCTTTCGCGTCGACCCGACGAACTATGACCTGCGGGTCAAGTCGCTCGAGGCGAGAGTTCCCGAGGCCAAGGCGGCGCTGATCAGCGCGACCGCATTTCAAAAAGAACTCTACGCTCAATTGGATTCGGCTCGCGGCCAGAGCGCGTCCATCTCGGCAAAACTCAAGCTCGCCCGCGAACGTGTCACACAGATGAAAGAGCTCTCCGAGGCAGGCGCCGGTACGGTATTCGCCTACCAGGAGGCCCAGACGACCACGAGCAAGCTCGAAAGCGACCTCACGGCTTCAAAGGGCCTGGAATCACAGATCAGCCATAAGCTGGCGGCCCGCACCGATGACGGTCAGCTCGCCGAGATCGCGAAAGCCGAATCTGAACTCGTGCAGCTCGAGGCGAAGATCGCCGAGGCTCAATGGGATCTTGAGCAGACAACCGTCTACGCACCCAGCGACGGCACCGTCGTCAACCTCCAGCTTCGAGAAGGTGCATACACCGTGGCACTCCCGATCGTTCCAGCGATGACCTTCGTCGAGGACGAGCAATGGGTCATCGCCTTTTTTGCACAGAACGAGCTCCGCAAGGTTGAAGACGAAGACGACGCGGAGATCTACCTTCACACCTACCCAAACCAGATCATCAAGTGCAAGGTGCACTCTGTTATCTGGGCCTCGGGACAAGGTCAGCTCCCGATCGCCGGCATGATCCCGGAAGATCCCTACGGCCCCTCACGCTTTCCGGTGCGGCTGATGCCCGAGGACGAAGAGCTGTTTCTTGCCTCGGGCGCCCGGGGGGGCGGCGCAATCTACACACACTCCGGTCACATGTTCCACGTTGTTCGTAAGGTCATCCTCAGGATCGGCACGAAGCTCGACTGGTTCATTCTGAAGTTGCACTGAGTTTGTCATGAAAATACAAGGACGAATCAATCTACCCCTGTTGTTCCTATTGTTGTTCTCTTACGGATGCGTGACCGTTCCGCCTCCTGAACCCCAGGAGATTCGAACATCCGCACTGGGCGAAGACGCCCTTCCACCAACATGGATGGGAGAAGAAGCAATATCAACGGAGATCCTGAACGGGTGGCTCGCAACCTTCGAGGATCCCCAACTGGACGCGTTGGTCGCCGAGGCGCTTGCGAACAATCCGGACCTCAGAGTCGCCGCATCGCGGCTCGGCCGGGCTGCAGCCTATGTCGGTGTGGCCCGCGCTGCACTCTATCCTCAAGTCGGCGTCAAAGGCCGCGGATCGTTGAAACTCGGGGCAGATCTCGAGACCGGCTTGAACGGCATCGTGCTGGGCGCTTCGTGGGAGCTTGATCTCTGGGGTCGTGTTCGCTACGAGCGCGATGCAGCCCTGGAATCACTTGCTGCTATTCAATCCGACTACGTCTGGGCCCGGCACTCGCTGGCTGCGGCAACCGCGACCAGCTGGTTCCTCGCGACAGAAACGCTCCTCCAAAAACGAGCGGCGGCTGAGATGGTGGCGGACGCCGAGAATCTACTGACCCTCGCCCAGAAGAGAGCTCAGGTCGGCGCCGGTGACGAGCGGGACGTTGCCGCAGCCGAAGCGAGCATCTCCTCCTATCAGGACATCCTTCTCAAGCTGAGCCTGGCGCATGAAAATGCCCTCCGAGCGCTTGAGGTTCTGCTCGGTCGATACCCTGGCGCAGACCTCGAACCACGAACGAATCTTCCCGCATTCCCCGGGCCGATCCCTGCAGGGATTCCCTTGAATGTGCTGGAACGTCGCCCCGATCTGTTCGCCTCGGAGCGACGGGTCGCAGAAGCGTTCAACCGTGTCGGTGAATCAAAAGCCGCACGACTGCCTCGCATCAGCCTCACGGCCAGCGGCGGGGCCGTTGACAGCAACCTTCTCGAACTCTCCCCCGATTTCAGCAATCCGTTCGGCAGTCTCGGCGCGGGCCTGATCGCTCCCATCTTCCTCGGCGGGCAGCTCAAGGCGCAGGTGGAAGTGCGAACCGCCGAACAACAAATGGCGATCGACCAGTACGCGGCTTTTGCTCTTCGCGCTCTCTATGAGGTCGAAAACGGCCTTGCCGCCGAGATCAACCTCCGACTTCGTGAACAGGTCCTCAGAAACAATGTCGCCCAGAACGAGCGTGCACTCGTCCTGGAAAAAGTTGCCTTTCGTATTGGAACGTCAGACATGCGCCGCGTTCTTGGCCAACAACTCGCGCTGAACATCGCCCGCATGGGGTTCATTCATCTGCAGAGCAGCCGCCTGACACAGCGCGTCAACCTCCACCTCGCCTTGGGTGGCAGCTTCGAAGTCATCGAGGAGGAACAGCAGTCGACCACAAGTGAAGATGGATAGAGGTCGGACTAGCCCGCACTTCTCACCGGGTCTCGTAGCGAGGATGCCGAGGCGCAAGTATCCGTTGGGTTTGGCGACAATCGAGCGACGCGGGCATAGCCACGCTATGTTAAGGAGAGCGATTTGCGACAAGCACGACGGGACGCCGCGAATCGGTGTCCGTAGTAGTGACTCGGTGAGAAGTGCGGGCTAGGAAGGCGAGTCTCTCAATGCATGAAACCACCATCCTTCTCAGCATCTTCTTGCATGGTCTGAGTGCAAAGCCTTTTTCCGATATATACTCACGAAATCATCAAGAGGAGGCGTAATGCTGCTGTTCGAGCTGGCGCTGCTGTTGACCTGTATTGTGATCGGCGCCCGATTGGGCGGGATTGCCCTGGGAACCGTGTCGGGCATCGGCCTGGTGATCTTTGTCTTCATCATCGGCATGCCGCCGGGCAGCCCGCCAGCCACGGTGTTGGGCATGATCCTGGCGGTGATTACCGCTCTCTCCATGATGGAGGCAGCAGGCGGCCTGGATTACATGGTTGAGATGGCCGAAAAGGTCCTTCGGAAGAACCCCAGCCGAATTACCTTCTTGGCGCCTCTCGTGACCTACATTCTGATCTTTGCCGCAGGCACCCAACACGTGATCTACGCCCTGCTGCCGGTGATCTCAGAGGTCGCCCGCAAGGCCGGCGTGCGACCCGAACGGCCCCTGTCCATCAGCGTCATCGCCGCACAACACGGGCTGATCGCTTCACCGGTTTCTGCGGTGACTGTGGCCCTCGTGGCCGTGGTTGCCGGACTCGAGGTGGGCCTGCCGCAGATCATGATGGTGACCATCCCTGCAACTCTTGTCGGGGTCTTCGTCGGCACGCTGTCGGTGGCCTGGAAGGGAAAGAACCTCGCAGAAGACCCCGGGTACCAACGCCGCCTGGCCGAGGGCCTGGTGAAATCGGTAGAGCAGAAAGACCCTCTGACAGGGGCTGCCCGGACGAAGGCGGCAGGTTCCTGTGTCCTCTTTCTGGGCGCCGTGGCGGTTGT
>JAUXDC010000168.1 GCA_030618605.1 Holophagae bacterium
GGGATGGTAATTCAAAATTCAAAATTCAAAATTCAAAATTCCTAGCCTCTCCCCCTCTCCCCTGGTGGGCCACGGTCACCGGCCTGATTTTCGGTATCGTGGCCGGATCTTTCGAGATCCTCAACACCAGTATCGGGTGGCACCTGGCCGCCGGACGGTGGATGGTTGAACACCGGGCTGTTCTCACACACAACCCCTTCACTCTCGGCGCGGATGGGGCCGCCTGGTTAAACCACGAATGGCTTTTTCAGGTCATTGTTGCTCTGACGGAACGCCTGGGCGCCGGACCCGGCTTGATCGGTCTCAGGGTCCTGGTCACGATCGGACTGACATTCCTTCTGATGCATTTCGGTCGGCGGGCCGGTTTGTCGTCCGGGGCGGCGTTGGTATTGGCGTGCCTCTGTGTCGCCGGCGCCCGGATGCGCTTTTATGTTCGGCCCGAGTTGGCAACCCTTGTTCTCGTGCCCCTGGGAGTCAGCCTCTATCTGACACAAAGTCGTCGTCGGACAGCCGTAACCGCAGCGGCCGCGGCCGTCATTGGAGCCGTCGGCGTCAATCTCCATGCCGGCATTCTCGTGTTACCTGCCATTCTCGGCGCGTTGGTTGCCGCCGAGGCTCTGACCACAATCAACGAGCGGCGATCTCTCCTGGCTGTGATCACCTCTGGGGCTGCCATCGTCACCGCCGCCATCGGCGGCGCCCTTCTCAACCCTTGGGGCTGGCAGGTGTTGGTCGCCCCATTTCGATTGGCTCACCTGGTCGACAAACCCTGGGTTCCCAATCCCGAGTGGATTTCTCCGGGCCCGACCGATGTCCCGGAACTGTATTTTGCCCTGATCGCGGCATTGGTCCTCTTCATCTTTCGAGAACGCCAACTCGTCAGGTGGATGCTGCTGATCGTGATCTCTGTCCTCGCCCTCCGGTATGTCCGAAACGTGGGCCTGTTCTTCACCGTACTCCCACTGGCTGTGGCGCCCGCCCTCAGTCGTTTCGGCATCCTGCGGCTCACAGGTCACCGAGCCTCTCTCGCAGCTTCGGCCCTCGTCCTCGGCTTGGCGGCAATCATGATCAATGCTCCTGGATTTCCTCTCGGCTGGGGATTTTCGACCGACCGCTATCCGGCTGGCGCTAGTGAATTTCTCGAGCGGCACGGTCTTCTCGATCGCCCGATATACAACGACGTCAGGTTTGGGGGCTGGTTGATCGGTAGAAACTACCCTCCCTTTCAGCCTTTCATCGACGACCGGAACGAGATCCATGAAAACCTGTTAAAGGAGATGTGGGAGATTCACGAGGCCAGCTCGCCAGGACGGTGGCAGGCTCTGATGAACAGCTATGGCATCGAGACCACCCTGCTCCGATACCACGAACCCCCGAGGGTGCTGACGCCCGAGGGAGGAGATCTCGGCCGGCGCGGCTTCTCCACCCTGTGGTTTCCCAATAAACGCTGGGCTCTTGTCTTCTGGGACGATACCGCAATGGTCCTGGTAGACCGAACGACCGCCCCGAACGACCTGATCACCACCTTTGAGTACCGATGGGTCAGACCGGACGACATCGCCCACTTAGAAAGTGTCGCTGGTATCGACCCGGCCGCTCGGGCCGGACTCGTTTCCGAATTGCAACGGAAACTCCACGAGGATCCCGACTGCCAACGGGCACTCTGGCTGTTGTCGCAACTGTCCGCCAAACACTGAATTCAGCAGAATGACCCACGGGTGCTGGTATCGGGAAATCGAGCAACTGTGCACAATGCGATGACCTTTTTGACCCCTTCGACCTTATTGACCTCTTCGACCCATGATTGGGTCGAAAGCGTGACCCCCATCACCCCCAACTCGCCCTGAGATTCCACCTTGACTCCTGGTGTGGCACAATAGAGGACTGGGAGGCTCTGATGTCTGACCTGACACCTCTTGATATTTTGGGCGTGGACTTTCCTCGGGGTATCCGGGGTTACAATGCCGAAGCGGTTCGATCCTTCTTGCAGCAGCTCGCCTCGTCGATGGAGGAATTACTCCGCGAGCGGGGCGAACTCCGCCAGAACCTTCACCGGACCGAACAGGAACTGAATACCTTCAGGAAGAGAGAAAATGCCCTCCAGGAAGCCCTGGTCGCTGCCCAAAAAACCGCTGAGTCAACATTGGAGAATGCCAAGTCGGAAGCCCAGCGGATCATTCAGGACGGTCACGGCCTTGCCGACCGGCTGGTTGACGAAGCCCACGATCGGGCGAAGAACATCGAAATTACAATCTCCGCCCTGAGGTCCCGACGACGGGAGGTCCGCGGCGAATTGATGCGTCTGACTGAACTGCTCCAGGGTTTGATTCGGGATGATCAGCAGTTGGAGCAGGACGAACGGTCAGCGCCCCAGATCACGATTATGCCCCGGCGAGGCGAACAGCGTCAGGCCTGACGGCTTCAAATCGCCTGACCACCGCAGAGTACACATCCGACGGATCCAGTTCCGCAAGGCAGGCCTTGTGGGCCAATGGACACTTCAACTGACCGCAGGGGACACACTCCAGCGAGTGCCGCATCACCAAACCCTCAGGCCTCATCGGCGCCGTCCGGCGATCGTCGGTCGGTCCGAAAAGAGCCACCGTCTTCACACCGAGAGCCGACGCAAGATGGGCCGGCCCCGAATCGTTCCCCACCAGGGCCGACAGGCTACTCAAGACCGCTGCCAACCCTTCGGCATCAAGATCCTCGGCGACAAACGGGAGATTGAAGCCCGACGCCATGACCACCGACTTGGCGATTTCCACCTCCCCTGGTCCGACGACGACAATCGGCTCGAAGCCCCCTTTTTTCAAAAGTGCCGCAAGGCGCCCGAAGTTTTCTTCCGGCCATCTTTTGGCCGATCCCCCCTGGGCGACCCCCGGGGCGAGACCAACCGGATATGCATTGAAATCAATTCCGGCATCCTGGAGAACCCGGCGCCCCAGCACAATCAGTGACTCCGGCAGAGGCGCACGCCACCGTTCATCAGCCCCGTCCAGGCCCAGACGGGTCAAGAGGGCGTCTGCATCGTGGAGTTGATGGCGGCTGAAGTCGGGATCGTACGCCCAACTCAGCAACGACCGGCCACCCTGTGAGGCTGTTCCTGCGGACCACCTGGAAAACAGGCGGAGCAAAATCTTGGCCCGGCCGGCGTTGCGCATCGTCAACCCAATGTCCGCCCGCCCGCCCAGGCGCCGGAGCCTTCCGATCGTCCGGAGGGGACTCTCGCCACGGACAGAGCTTATGACCTCAACCCTCGGGAAGATTGCCGCAACCAGGGCGGCCGTCGAGTGGCGTACATGGAGGATCGTGGTCCCCCCTCGATTGGCCCTGATCACCCTGTCGGTCGCCGGGAGCGCCATCACCAGATCCCCCAGCCAATTCGGAAGGTCGATCAACAACCTGGCCGGCAACGAAGGAATTTCGCTCACTGAAGGCCGAGCCGGGTGCACACGGGTGGGGGTGGAGGCATGATCTTTCAACGGTAGTGTCTACGAATCTGATGGCACAAACGTCGCTAGGAGGATGGAATCACGAAATACTGAGGTTGACCCGACGGATAGCCAGAGCATTACCGGTTTCCTCGTCGGCATCCACCAGTGTTCCGCACAAACGGACATCCTTCTTCGCCGGTTCAAACGGCCTCGGTGTATTGAAGAGGAACCGCTCCAGCACCTTGGCCGGTTTCATGCCGATGATGCTCTCGTACGGTCCGGTCATACCGACATCGGTCTGAAGGGCCGTGCCTCCCGGGAGGATCCGTTCATCGGCGGTCGGAACATGTGTGTGAGTTCCCAAAACTGCCGTCACCCTGCCGTCCAGGTACCACGCCAGAGCCTGTTTCTCCGACGTTGCTTCGGCATGCATGTCCACCAGGACCAATCGTACCTCCGGGTGCTCCGCCTTGATCGCTTCGAGCACGGCGTCAGCGCAGCGAAAGGGGTTTTCGATCGGCGTCATGAACACCTGGCCCTGGAGGTTGATGACGGCTACGGGAACACCCGCTGCCGTCTCGGAGAGACACCATCCGTGCCCGGGATTCCCGTCGGGATAATTGGCAGGCCGCAGCAGGTATGGATGGGCATCAAGGAGGGGCAAGCCCTCCTTCTTGTCCCACACATGGTTGCCCGTCGTCCAGACATCGATCGGGAGATCATCCAACTCTTCGAGAACCGGACCGGTGATCCCAAAACCACCAGCGACATTCTCGACGTTGACGGCAACAAAATCGACGTTCTCCCGATCCACCAGACCTTCAAGTTCCTGCCGCAATGCTCGGCGCCCGGGACTGCCGAGCACATCACCGACAAACAACATTCGGATCAACGAGCGTACTCCACGGCCCTGGTCTCCCGAATCACCGTGACCTTGATCTGACCGGGGTAGGTCAACTCGGCCTCGACCTTCTTGGCAAGGTCCCGGGCCATCCAACCGGCACTTTCGTCGGAGATCTGCTGGCTTTCAACGATGATGCGCAATTCGCGCCCCGCTTGAATCGCGAAGGCCTTGGTAACGCCCTTGAAGTCCGCCGCCATGCTCTCCAACTTCTCCAGCCGCTTGATGTAGTTTTCCAGGATCTCACGCCGCGCGCCGGGTCTGGCCGCCGAAAGCGCGTCGGCCGCGGTGACCAAAACCGCTTCGACCGAGTGGGGATCGTAATCTCCGTGGTGACACTCCATTGCGTGGATGACGGCGTCGGACTCACCGTGTTTCTTCAACAGTTCTCGGCCCAACTCGAGGTGGGTTCCATCCATCTCCCGGTCGACGGCCTTCCCGATATCGTGCAGGAGCCCACCGCGCTTGGCGACCTGGGCGTCGGCGCCCAGTTCAGATGCCATGTGAGCGGCGAGCCACGCTACCTCCATCGAGTGTTTCAGCGCGTTCTGGCCGTACGATGACCGGAATTGCAGCCGCCCGATCAGCCGCTGTAACTCTGGATGCAAATCGGGAATTCCCGCCTCGAGAGCAGCCGCTTCGCCATCGCTGAGGAGTTTTTCGTCCATCTCCTCCCGGACCTTGGCGACAACTTCTTCGATTCGTCCGGGGTGGATCCGACCGTCCGCAGTCAGGTTTCCGAGGGCGATACGGGCAATCTCACGACGCACCGGCTCAAAACAGGACAGGATGACGGCTTCAGGCGTGTCATCGACAATCAAATCGACGCCGGTTGCCTGCTCGAAGGCACGAATATTTCGACCTTCCCGGCCGATGATGCGCCCCTTCATCTCGTCGGACGGCAGATCGACGACCGACACCGTGCTTTCAACGACATGCTCGGCTGCAATTCGTTGGATGGCCATCGATATGATCCGGCGGGCTTTCTCTTTGGCCTTCTCGGTCGCTTCATCCTCGATGCGCTTGGCCATACCGGCGGCATCCATTCGGGCTTCGTTCTCCAGGGTCTTGAGGAGTTCACCCTTGGCCTGCTCAGAGGTCAGACCGGCAATCTGCTCGAGTTTCTCTTTCTGGATGGCCACCGCGGCCTCCAACTCGGCTTCCCCCTGGGCAATCTGGATTTCCCGATCGGCCAACTGTTTTTCAGTACCTTCGACCCGTTCTGCCCGAGCCTCGAGGTCGGTTCTCAGCTCACCCAGTTCCGCCTCGCTTTCACCGAGGCGACGCCCCAGACCATCCAGTTCCAGGCGATGTTCACGGGTTTCTCGTTCGAATTCCGTTCGAGCGGCCAGCAGGCGCTCCCGCAGTTGAATGGAAGCGTCCTTCTCAATACGTTGGGCGTCGATTTCTGCCCTCGCATTAATTTTCCGCGCTTCTTCCTCAGCCTTGAGCAGCATCGACCGGGCAGCAGCACGACTTCGCCGCCACATTGCCCATACGACACCAAGACCAAGGAGAAGGATCGCGGCCGACGCTGCGACTACTATGTACAACAGCTGGTTCATGGCATACCCCCTCAGGAACGGTCAGGCCATCCGACGGGGAGGGAAGCTCTGGTTACTTGGAGGGGTAAGAGGAGGCCCCCACTTCGGCCGTGTGGGCAACCCTATTTGAACCTGCGAAACCACAGGTAGGCGCCTGTCCACCATTCCGCAGAACGACAAAACTCGGCAAACCGTCAAATAGGTGTTGGTTCAACGATAGTTTCACCCATCACCAACCGCGCAGGGACCTCCAGACTCATCTAAGTTCGGGTCATTCCCGATGTTCATAACCTCTTCCAATCGTGTAACGAGTTTTTGAGCTTTCCGCTCCAGTTGCTTGTGCCGGTTATCCTGGTCCGTCTCACGTTCTTCAAATAATTCATCAGCGATGTTCAAAGCGGTCAAGATCGCAATCTTGACCGTATCAACACTTGAACTCCGCTCGGCGACTTCTTGCATACGAAGATCCACAAACCGCGCCAGCTCCTGCAAGCGCGCACCGTCACCTTCAGTCCGTAGACCTAGCCGTTGTCCATAAATATCGACGTTGGCCCGGACGGTTGTCAATGAATCCTCCTTTCCACGTATTAGTATACCTCAGCGATCAAGGGGAGGTGCAACCCGACGGCGGCGGCATCCCTCGAACCCTCCGCGGTCCTTGCCGCCCAGGTCGATCGCGGACGCGGGCCCCGACCTTCGGGGGCACCTACCGGCACCCCCGCTCGGCACATTTCCCTCAAGGAGCAACAAGGCTCAAGACGGGAAGGGGACCGCCCCTTGAGGGAAATGACCTCGGCGGTCTACGGCATCAGCCAAGACTCGGTCGCTGAAGCTCTCGCCGTGGGTTGCCCGGTCAGGCATTCTTCGCAACGTCCCTTTTCTCGGAAGGTCTGCCCGGTGAAGAAGGCCTGACCCCGCACGTCCCGTCCGAGAGGGGTGCTCTTGGCTTCAGGGGTTACCAGAAATCAGGGCTGACGCACCCTCCAAACATCCACGTTCTTCTCGCTGAAGACCAGATCGAGGTGCTGTCGGAGGCTCAAGACAATCGCGGCTTCTTCCGAATTTGAGGCTACAGGCAACAGGCTTTCCGGGCGACCCCCGCCGTATCCAGGCGTGACGACGATCCAGCGAACATCGTGACGGTCCAACTGCACAAGAAGGTCATCTGCGGATCGAGCCTGTTCCAACCACTCCCGCATCGGCGGACAATTGACCAAACCCTCGGCCACCCATGGCCGATCAAAGAGGAAGGGTGCCGGGAAGTCCAAAGCCATCACCCGTCCGGGGCCCGGCTGTCGATTGACGAATTCGGCTGCCTTAGCGCCCGGAACCAGACGCTCGACCACACCGTCAGTGCTCAATCGCCCGGCAACATACTCTCCCACTACCGAGCGGGCATCAGAGCCGACATTGGGCAGCAGCGGAACGACCGCCAGCAGAACCAGAATCGTTCCGACGATTGGTTTCAGTCGGCCCAAAACCAGACCCTCCACAACCGCAAGTCCCCAGATCATCGGCATCGCTAATCGGATGGATGGGTGATAGAAAAAACCCACGATGAGGTAGGGCACGATCAACGCAGCCGCGAGACGCGCTCTTCGGTCCCGAAGCAGGAGAGGCAGGAAAACCAGACCGAGCAGGTGGTGCCACCCGATGATTTCATCGGACTCAACCTCCCCGATCGACGTGCCCCACGGGATGCCCAATGGTCCAGGAATTTCCCGGTGCCGGTGCGACACCGTTTCCATCAGTTCCGGGTCGACTCCCGGCACCTCTCCACTCACCAAGCCTGTGGTTATCGGGAAGAATGGATCACCGGTCACTACCAGATTCCGAACCATTACGGGAGCAAGGACCAGTACGATCGGCGCCAGCACTGCGAGTGCGCTTTTCCACTTTCGTCCCCTGGCCGCTTCCAATACGACCACAACCAGTAATCCAACGACCGCCGGCGCCATAGTCCACTTGGTCCAGACGGCCCCGGCCAGGGCCAGTCCGACGGCTCCCGGGTGAATCCTCCGTTTGAGGCCCACCGCCGCGACGGCGATATGGAGCATCGAAAACCCGTCGATAAAGGCGGCGGCGGCCCCGGCCAGTACAGCGGGGGTGGCCGCATAGGCTAAAGCGCCCAGGAGACCACCCGAGCGGCGACTTCCCACCATCATCACCAGTGCCGCGGCACCCAGACAGACAATGAGAAAATGGAGCCACTTCGCCGCCTCGGCCGGACCCATCTGCAGCCCCAGGAGGTAGAACATCTCCGCCCCCTGCGGGTAGGCGCCGACGACGTCCCAGGGATAGAGGAAGATCCTGCCTTCGAGCATGAAAAGTTTCGGCAGGGCCAGGTGATACCTGAGACCGTCGGAGTCGATGATCGGCAGAATCAGCGAAGGCAGGCTCCAAA
>JAUXDC010000038.1 GCA_030618605.1 Holophagae bacterium
TTTGTAGGGTGGGCCTTGGCCCACCATTTGTTACCCCTTCGACTCTTTGGCCCTTTGGCACTTTGACCCCAAACTCCGTTGGGATTTGCGTTTCCATCTGACGACTCGGGTTCCGGCCAGTACATCGTGGAGCGCCAGCCGGTCGCCACGGAGGACAGCCATCAGGTGCCCGCCGATCAGCGTGACTGAGGAGGCCATGTAGGCAAGGAGTCGCATCGCAGCCCGCGAGGCCCCGATCGGGCAACGTCCCTGGTGATCAACAACCCTCAACCCCAGAAGCCACTTGCCCGGAGTGCACCCCATCAGCCCCCACCCGACCAGGAAATAGCACCACCACAGTGCAACCCAAAGCCCACCGATGCCGGCGACATGGCTCAACCACGAAGTGTCTTCCGCCAGCGAGGACATGGCATCAATTGCGGTCCCATCCATCTGAAGATCAGGCATGGCACGGACCAAGGGCAGGCACAGGACCGCACTCAAGCCGACGAAGATCACCATATCGGCAAGGGTTGCCATCAAACGTCTACGAACCCCAGCCGACGGAAGATCCCGACCTGGGAAGGCCTCGTGTTCCTCGTCGATGCCCTGCAACTGACCCATATGCGCAGTGTACACCGGGACGAAAATCGATACTCGATACTTGATTCCCTCGTTTGCGGTCTTTGCGTTCTTTGCGGTTCAACTGCCTTCTGCTTTATGCTAGCTGCCATGGTCCAGTTGATCAGGGATGTGGCCCAGAAGCTCCGTCAGGCAGTCGACCAACTGCCGCACCTGCCGCGTGCACTGGGCCTGGTCCGCAAAGCCGCAGGGTGTTGGACCGCGGCCTGGGTCGTGCTCCTGGTCGTGCAGAGCATCCTGCCCGTTGCGGTCGTCTTGGTCACCCGACGCCTGGTGGACTCGGTCGTTGCCGCCACCATGACCGGGGCCGAGAACCCCGGCTTTCGAGAACCCCTGCTGCTGGCGGTCGTCATGGCCTCGCTCCTGTTGGCTTCAGAGTTGGCCCGTGCTCTGGCCCAGTGGGTTCGAACGGCACAGGCCGAACTGGTCGGCGACCATATTCGCGGATTGATCCAGGAACGAGCCGCCGCCGTCGATATGGCCTTCTACGATACGCCTCGATACTTCGATACGCTCTACAGAGCCCGCTTCGACGCCCAGACGAGGCCAGCGGCGTTAGTGGAGAGCCTCGGAACACTGCTTCAGGGTGGGTTGACGTTGATCGCCATGGGGATTGTACTCTTCGGCTATGCCTGGTGGCTTCCCCTGATACTGCTGCTCAGTACCGTGCCGGCCCTGTTCGTCGTCATGCAGGCGATCGTCCGGCGGTACGAATGGACCGTCAATTCGACGATGGATCAACGGCGCTCGACCTATTTCGAGCACATGCAGTTGACCCGGGAGACGTTCGCCGAAATCAGACTCTATAGTCTGGCCGGCCACTTCCGAACGTCATTCACGACCCTGAGAGACCGTCTTCGGGGCGAACGGCTGGATCTGGCACGATCCGAGGCCGGGGCCAGAGTGCTCGCGGGCCTGGCCGGACTGGCTCTCCTCGGAGCCTCTTTGATCTGGATGCTTCTCGACGCGCTGCGCGGAGCGATTTCACTCGGCCAGTTGGCAATGTTCGGACAGGCATTCCTCCAAGGCCAACGCCTCCTGCGCTCGAGTCTGGAAAACCTCGGCCAGATCTATTCCAATCTGCTGTTTTTGGGCAACCTCTTCGAGTTTCTGGAGTTGGAGCCAACGATCACTGATCCTCACAATCCGCAGGTCCTGCCGTCACCAATCAAACACGGCCTGAGCTTTCAGGGTCTGACCTTCACCTACCCGACGGCCGCCCGCCCAGCCCTCGAACAGTTCTCACTGGAGGTTCCGGCGGGGTCCACTGTTGCGCTTCTAGGTCCGAACGGCGCCGGAAAGAGCACCCTCTTCAAGTTGCTGCTTCGGTTTTATGACCCTGCTGAAGGATCGATCAAGATCGACGGCATCGACCTCAAGGACTTGGCACAGGCCGATCTTCGCCGGCGTATCGCCGTTTTGTTCCAGGCGCCTCTGGAGTTCAGCACGACCGTCACCGGAAATATCGCCTACGGGGATCTGGAGGCGGGCAGCAACCCTCAGAACATCAGCCGCGCCCTCGAAGCAGCAGGGGCCACATCCATCGTCGATCGACTCCCGGAAGGCAAAAACACCATGCTGGGGCCCTGGTTCGGCGGTACCGAACTCAGTCTCGGCGAGTGGCAGCGGTTGGCACTCTCACGCGCCTTCCTGCGCGATGCCGAGATCGTGCTGCTGGACGAACCCACCTCTGCGATGGACTCCTGGGCCGAGGCCGAATGGCTGAGCGCATTCAAAGAACACGTTAAGGGTCGAACGACCATCGTCATCACTCACCGCCTGAGCACCGCCCGCCACGCCGATCTCATCCACGTCCTCGACAGAGGACACATTACCGAAAGCGGCACCCACGACGAACTACTGGCCCAGGACGGCCGCTACGCCGCCGCGTGGAAATACCAGGTTGGCGCTGTCTCCCCGTAGGGAAGCCAGCGCTATCAGCTGGGAGGCTGGAACGCTGGAAAGCAATAAGGGAGCGCACGACTCCGATCGTGCACCGTGACACCGGGAAGTACCGAGTTTCCGAAGGTCACAATGCAGGTACGGAGACCTGCGCTCCAGGACACCGCCTCGGTGTTCGTTGATGCTCGAAAGCACGTTGAAAACTCGGGGCCTGCGTTCCTGCTTCCCGGCGTCCCAGCATTCTAGCGTCCAAGCCGTCTACCGCCATCGGGCCTTGATGGCTGCGCTGCCGAAGCGGATTATCCGCCCGATTAAATCGAAGGGGCGGTAAAGGCGATAGCCCCAGTAACCCCAGGAGGACGACGGCTTCCCGTAAAGAGCATCCACCTGACCCCTCGTTAACACGGTGGCACCCCATACGGTTCGCAGTAATGTCGCACTTCTCCCTCGTGAGGGCATCACCAACGCCAGAGACCTGATCCTCAATGAGTCACGGTATTCAATATCGACCGCTCCAAGAACCAAATGGCGCAACATCAGGGCAGCATCGTCACTCCCTGGCCAAATCCCTGCCACGCCCTCGCCTCCAACAAGCCGGCGGCACATGTCGGCAAGAGCCTCGACCTCACGGAGTGAAACGTCCTGCTCGACCCACGGCATCCACCGGTCGAAGGCCCCGCTCTCGACGGCGCCGGCCAGATCGAGGTCGACGATGTCGGCAACAAAGCGAAGCATCGGATAGCCCTTGGGGTTGAGCCCGTGCTGTGCCAGGCCGTGCACGACGGCGTGCGCCAACAGGAGGTCGAAACCTGGCACGCGGACATCTCCCGGCAACTCCTCGACCCTGCGGGTCAGACCGAGGTCATCCAGGTCCGAAAAAGTTGCGGAGTTCTGCCCCGAACAGCGCACCCCGCGCAGACAGAGGTGAACCTCGACCGCCAGCCCCAAAGGATGTCCCAGTGCCTGCAACTGGTGCTCGCCACTGGGAAGGTCCTCCGGCTCGACACAACCCTCGGCCTTGAGCCGGTCTTGAAGCAGCTGTTCTCGGCCCTCCGGAGCGAGAACATCAACGTCTCCGAGGCCACGAGATCCCGAAAGGATCAGTCCCTCCATGACCAGGGCTGCGCCCTTGAGAAACACCACCGGCATCATGCATGATGCGGCGATCACCGAGATACTCTCGACCACCGCCTCGGCCTGGAGTTCGGCTGCAGCACTTCGGCGGCGATCCATCCGGCAGGCCTCGGCCCCTGGGGTGCCAAGCGTGCACTCCAACAGCTCCTGTGACCACCGGGCGGCGATCCTGCCTCCAAGAGCCATTGACCGGGCGCCTTCAACAACGGCCAAAGGGTCAACGTCAATCGGCAATCCAACCTGCTCGGCAACCGGACCGAAAGCCAAATCCAGGGCCCACCCCACCTCCCGTCGAAGATCGATATCGGGAGGATTGAAGGGAAAGGCACCTTTCATCGGTGCATTGTAGGACTAAACCGCGCGAAGCGCTCTATGCCCACGCTGATCCCTTCGGGATCACATGCCTCCGGCGTGACCGCCCTGACGGGCGGAACGCGATGTCCCTACCTCGGAGTGGGGCCCGGATTGGTCTGGGCCGCCACTGGATCATCGGTATCCCTGGAAGACCAATGCGGGACCCACTCCGAGGTCCCACACCGGAAACAGAGTCTCCCCTCCCCGAACTCTAGTTCTTGTCGGCGTCAAGCTGCCATTTAGCGCCAAGACGGGCCATCAGGAAGCATGCGAAGGCCAACAGGCACAGCATGACCAGACCGGCCATCTGGCCCTGGAAACCCTCAAACCAGTGATGAGCCTGCTCGATCAGTTGACCGTCGGCCAGCTCAAAATCAACACCAATGCTGATGTATTGAATCAAGGCGCCCGCATCCGGAACCCTGAGCACGGCGGAAATGATGCCGAAGATCGCCGCGCCGGCCATCAACCCCGACGCAATCAGCGTGCCCTGTTCCGCTCGAGCCTGGCGGACCTCCTCGGAACCGCCGGTCTTTGAGATAATCCACGCGACGGCCGCACCTGCCAGCACGGCCGAATTAATAGAAATCGGCAGGTACATTCCCAGCGCAAAGGCCAGCATCGGAACGTCGGCCATCAACAACATCAGAGCAACGATACCGCCGAGACCGTAGAGAATCCACGGCTGGTTGGCAGGATCTTCCATCAAGCCTCGACTGACAGCGGCCAGCATGTTGGCCTGGGGTGCCGGCAGGGCCTGTTCGTTGGACACCATCACACCCGTCGAGGGATCCGGAATCACAAAGTGGTAGGCCTGGTCCATCAGAGGAATCACCAGCGCGACGACCAGCGCGGCAACGACCATCCCCAGGAACTTCCAACGCTGCTGGGCTCGCGGGGTGGAACCCAGCCAGTAGCCGATCTTGAAATCCGTAATCAGCGCACCCGACGTCGAAAGGGCAGTACAGACAGCCGTTCCGATGATCAGAGCGATGATCATGCCCGCTGAACCCTTGAGTCCCACGAGGATCATGCAACCGATGGCCAAAACCACGGTAATCAGGGTCATGCCGGAGACCGGGTTGACGCCGACGATCGCGATCGCCTGGGCCGCCACCGGTGTGAAGAGAAATGACAGAAAGAAACCGACAACCATACCGACGAGCCCGAACTTGATGCTTGCACCAATTCCGAAAGCAGCTGCGCCACCATCACCTGGTGTGACGGCCGCAACGATGAAGAAGAGCAGCCCCATTGCCAGGGTACATCCCACTTCAATGAGCAATACGTTTTTGGGCGACATGTCCAGTTGGGTTCGCTCGACATCATCAGTTTCTTTGCCGGCGCCGGTAAATGCTTTGAAACCCAACGTAATAGAACCCACCACAATCTTCCACATTCTCAAGATGCCGATCAGGCCGGAAAGGGCGATGGCGCCAATCCCAATCGGTTTGATGAACGCTCCGAAGATTTGGCTGGAACTCATTGTGGCGATGTCGTATGTCGTTCCGGCAAAGGCAAAATCCCCCATCTCCTTGCCGAAGACGAAAACCAGCGGCACCATTACCAGTACGGCCAGAACCGAGCCGGAAGCGATGATCGAGGCATAACGCAGGCCGATGATATAGCCCAGGCCGAACAGGGCGGCGATTGCGGACAGCCCGATGTCAAACCGGATGCTGCCCCCGATCCCCAGGATATCGACACTGGAAAGATTGGAATTCCAGAGATGCAGAGCCTCGATTGAGAAATCGAAGAGCGCACCCATCGCGAAGGCCATCAGGAGAATTTTGCCGGCGCCTCCGGCGGAGCTTTCACCCGTCACCAGAATGTTGTTGATCGCGGTGGCCTCTGGAAAGGGCAGTTCACCGTGAAGATCCTTGACGAAGTATTTTCGCAAGGGAATGATCAGTACCGTTCCAAGCGAGCCACCGATCAGACAGGCCAGAAAGATCTGCCACCACGACACCTCCAAACCGTTGATGTAGAGCGCAGGAATGACGAATGTCGCCCCTGCGGCTACTACACCGGCTGCCTGGCCGACACTCTGCACCATGACGTTTTCCAAGAGCGTACTGTTGGTCTTTCGCATCTTGCCGAAAAAAATTGCCAGAATGGCAATCGGAATCGAAGCCTCGATCGCGTTCCCAGCCCTCAGCGCCATGTAGGCGCAAGCGGCGGTGAAGACGATGACCATGATCACGCCCAGCCCGATCGACCACGGCGTGACCTCGGCTCTCAGATCACTCGCCAATACGACCGGTTCGTAAACCTCACCGGGCTCAAGCTTCCGGTAGGCGTTGGACGGCAGGATTTTTGATTCCCTGGGCTGTGTGTCTTGCATCGTGTCCCCTCCTCAGGTGAAGCGGCCATTGAGACCGTAATTTCCTGTTCGGCACACTAGCATAGGCAATAGCGTTAGAGTGTAGAACCCGTTTCTAGTTTCCAGTTTCTATTCGGAAAGCAGACAAGCCTCCACTTCTCACCGATTTTCGGAGTAATGGACACAAAAAAGCCCGGGCAAAAGCCCGGGCTTGAACTCACGAAGAGTTTCTTCAGTTCATCACAACCAAGGTGACGCGGCGATTCTGCGCACGACCCTCTTTGGTGCCGTTGTCCGCAATGGGCTTCATCTCACCGTAGGAGATGACGTTCATGCGGTGCAGCGGGAAACCGTGCTCCATGTTGAGGTAACGCAGCACGTGATGCGCCCGCTTGTAGCCAAGCTCGAGGTTGACCTTTTCCGAACCAATGCTGTCGGTGTGGCCCTGGATCTCGATGTAGGCGTTCTCGTTGGCACCCTTGACCTTGGCGGCGAAGGCATCGAGGGCAGCCTTGTCGGCATCGGTCAAATTGTATTTATTGAATCCGAACTTGACGTCATTGTCGGTCAGGGTGATCTCGTAGAGGAACTTGCCCTTGGCAAGCTTGCCGGCTTCGGTCGCCCGTGCCAGAGCGTCATTCGCGGTGACGGAGAGCTTTTTGACTTCCGCCTCGAGAGCGGCTTCCTTGATTTCCAGTTCGCCGATGGCTTTCTGGTTGCTTTCAACGGTGTTCTGAACCTCGACGACCTTCGCGGTCATCCGTTGGTCCGCAGCGTCAACCTGCTCCTGCACATACGTCTTCGTGGCACAACCCGTCAGGGTAAAGCCAACCACCAAAAGAATTACCAGCGCCGGGGACATCATTTTTCTCATCATCGACCTCCAAAAAAATCGCTCCAAAAATTTTTCACGGCGCCGTGCCGTGAGAAGCGGTTCCAATATAACATAATACACCTAGCATATCTCAGAAAACCAGACACTGCGGATCGTCCGCCGTGACCTCTGCAGCACACCGAACGATTCCGTCTTCCAGACGAACCAGGACAGGCGTCTGGAAGAACCAGTCGATGCCTTTCGGCATTTCGGCAAGGGAACACTCAGGGCAGTCGAAAGACTGTAAATTCTCGGTTGGAAAGCCCTTCCGATCGGGAACGGCTATGGCGATAGTCGGCGCCAACAAAGGCCCAAAAAACCAGGCTTCCATCAGCTCGTGACAGTGCTCGCAATCCTTGCGGTAGAACAAGAGGTATTCAACACCCTGGGTCTCCCCGGGAACCGCACCATCGACCCACGCCGATACATCCAGGTCCGACCACGGTCGATCGATCCAGGATTCGTACTGAGGCAGGTAGAACCCATCCGGCGGCACCTCGGAAACCATCGAGACACCGTTCTCATTGGATACACTGTTTCCATTGGCAGTTCCACCAACGGCGAAACCCACCATGAAGCTCAGGACCACCCAAAGCCCGGCAACCACCACCGGAAGGGTCGGAAGCGTCTTTGCGACTCGAAGGGAGGCGGCCTTGCCACCGAAATACCACAAGCCGGCAAAGAGGCCGGCGTCGATGACCAGCGTCACCCACGGGGAGACCGCGACTGCCCCGAAACACCCGCAGCTCGAAGCGCCGAGCATCAAGTCACCGATTAACACAGGGAGGAAAAGACCCAGAAGAAACAACCCGACCGGCCTGGCCAGTCGAGGCACCAGAATCATCAAACCTGCAACCGCCAGCTCACCGGCGATCGAAAGGCGCAGCAGGTACAGCAAATCAACCCCGCCTGCTCCAGCCCATTTGATCAGGGCTGCAGGAAGGTGGGTCGGACTGGCGTCGATTATCTTTAGTACGCCGCCGAGGCCGAAGTACAGGGGCACAACCACCCGAGCCAGGGCAACCCCAATCGCCCCGCCCAGGGATGACGCCTTTTCAACCGTCTCAAACATAGAACTCGTCGTCACAGCCATACCTCGAAAACCCGTCCAATCCGCCGATCATTCCCGGCCCAGCCGCCGCCATACCTCGGCCACCAGGGCCTCGGACGCTACCTCGGTTGCTTTCAGTGCGACATCGGCCCTTTGCAGCATGTCTGCGGCCTCTCTGTCGTCTGTCATTTCTTGAAGATTAATGGAGACGTTCATGGCAGCGCCGACCGCCGCCGATCGTGCCATCGTCGCCCCAACCCCTGCATCGGAGGCCGAAGCCTTCATGCCGACATCCAACGCCCGCCGACACAGATCAACGATTTCCGGACACATCTCAACCACGGCCAGTGGTACCGCTGCAGCTCCCAGCGTCGCCTCCCGCATGGCGGTCTCCCTCTGGGACGCCGGGAGCTTGCCGGCCTCCATTACTTTTTGGAAGGCCCATGTGTCATCGTCGATCGCATCCAACAGGCACTGCTTAACCTCTTGTCCCCTCACCGCGATACTTTCCAGTTCTTCCCGGACACCGGCAAAGGCGGCCTTGGGATGAGGCAGATTGGCCACCATCGCCGCCAGAGCGGCGCCAGTGGCTCCGGCCAATGCCGCCACAGACCCACCGCCCGGCGCAGTGGAGTCACGGGAGGTCTCATCCGTAAACTCCTGGAGGGTCATCGAGGCCAACGGCCTCTCCGGAGCCAGCATCTCCTCAATAATGTTCTTTGCGGGGTCGAAAGGCGCCAATTCCGCCAGTCCGAGTGAAAGAACTGCAGCGTGGATCAGATCGACCGACGGAACGCCGGGAGATCGTTGCATCTTCTGAAGGTAGTGTCTCCCAGCATCGACCAGACTCTTTCTCTGGACAAGACCAACCAACTCAGACCCGGTGACCCGCATTCCACGCTTTTCGGCACTCTCTGCGCAGGCGTCGAATGCAATGTGCATCGGCGTCACATCCAGGTCAATCAGATTCATCGAAACCTGGGAACAACCGTACTCGGGGATGTACCACCCAACGCCTCGAACAGCCTTGAGCGTACCGGGCCTTTGGACCTTGACACCGTCAGGTCCGGGAACCATGCGGCCCTTCTCGCGAACGTCAAAAGCGACCCGATTGGCCCACCGTTTGTCGGTGACATTGAGATTGACGTTGTATGCGACAAGAAACTTGCGAACACCAGTGACCATCACTCCAAAACTGGGGACAAAGGTCGCCGGGCCAAAGTCCGGAGTGAACTCATCGGTCTTCAGTTTCTCTTCCAGGGCCTCGTACTCTCCCTGCCGGATGTCCGCAAGTGATTTCCGCTCCGGCCGGGTCGCCGCGAACTCGTAGAGATAGACCGGCACTCCCAATTCGTCGCCCACCCTCTTTGCGAGGCGCCTGGAAAGTTCGACGCACTCTTCAACCGAAATTCCCGAGACCGGCACGAAGGGGCACACGTCCGTCGCCCCCTGCCGGGCATGGGCGCCCGAGTGCTCCCTCATGTCAATCAAGTCAAACGAGGCCTTGACCAGCTGAAAGGCGCCCTCAAGCACCGCTTCGGACTCTCCGACAAAGGTGATGACTGTCCGGTTGGTCTCGGCGCCGGGATCGACATCCAGAACTTGCACGCCAGCAACCCCCGCAGCCGCCTGGGCAACTGCGTCGTAGATTTCGGCACGGCGGCCTTCGGAGATATTGGGAATACATTCAACGATTTTCATGGAAAGCTCCAGCTTCTATTTTCTGAGTATTCAATTACCTACAGAGCAACCCCGACCGCCTTAAGGTCTGCCAGGACCATCATGCGAACCAACTCCTCGAAGCGGACCTCAGGCGTCCACCCCAACTCGTCCCGTGCACGACTGGGATCCGAATGCAGGAGATCAACCTCGGCGGGGCGGTAGTATTCGGAATCCACTCTGACCCGAACCGCGCCGGTGGCGGCATCTTTCCCGACCTCGCCCTCGGCCTCACCTTCCCACACCAATTCGACCCCGGCTTCACGGAAGGCCAACTGAGCAAAATCTCGGACCGAATGGGTCTCACCTGTCCCGATCACGTAGTCTTCCGGCGTCTCCCGCTGCAGCATCAACCACATCGCCCTGACAAAATCACCGGCATAGCCCCAATCCCGACGGGCCTCGAGGTTTCCAAGCGCCACCGAGTCCCGGCGCCCGGCAGCAATCTCGGCAACTGCCCGCGTGATCTTGCGGGTGACGAAGTTTTCTCCCCGCCTGGGTGATTCGTGATTAAAAAGGATGCCGTTGGCGCCGAAGAGCCCATAGGCCTCTCGATAGTTGACCGTCGCCCAGAAGGCGTACAGCTTGGCCACCGCGTAGGGCGATCGGGGATGAAAGGGCGTCGACTCTGTCTGCGGACACTCCGCAACCTTGCCGAAAAGCTCAGACGATGATGCCTGGTAGTACCTGGCCTCGGGCACGACGCGTCGAACCACCTCGAGCAACCGTGCCGCCCCTAAACCGTTAACGTCACCGGTGTAGGTAGGTTGAGTGAAGGAGATGCCGACGTGACTCTGGGCCGCGAGGTTGTAGATCTCCTCAGGCCTGGCCTCCGACAGGACCGACGCCAATGACTCGGCATCGCCGAGGTCACCGTAATGCAGGTGAAATCGCTTGCGGGTCGCCTCATGAGACCTGAGATGATCGATACGCTGTCGGTTGAAAGTCGAAGACCGCCTGACGATTCCGTGAACCTCGTAGCCCTTGTCCAAAAGCAGCTCCGCCAGATAGGATCCATCCTGCCCCGTAACGCCGGTAATCAAAGCCCGTTTCATGGCGCGGAGGATAGCAGAGAAGCTCTCAGCTATCAGCCTCGGTCGGTCTGGTAGTTCGGAGCTTCCTTGGTGACGACGACATCGTGGGCGTGACTCTCGGTACGGCCGGCTGACGTGATGCGAACCAACCGGGCGTTCTTCTGCAGCTCCACAATCGAAGCACAGCCCGCAAGTCCCATGCCTGCCCTCAAGCCCCCGACCAACTGCGTCAACTGACCTGACAGCGGACCCTTGAACGGCACCATGCCCTCAATACCCTCGGGCACCAGCTTGGCGACATCCGCACCTTCCTGAAAATAGCGATCTCGGGATCCATCGGCATCCTTCATCGCACCGATCGAACCCATGCCGCGGTAGGCCTTGAAGGTCCGCCCCTGGTAGAGGATCTGTTCGCCCGGGCTCTCTTCGACCCCGGCGAATAGCGATCCGATCATCACAACGTCGGCTCCTACAGCGATCGCTTTTGAGATATCACCGGAGAAACGAACACCACCGTCAGCGATCACAGGAACTCCATGTTCGTGAGCCTCTCGCGCACATTCCGCGACCGCCGTAATCTGCGGCATCCCCGCACCGGTGACAATGCGAGTTGTGCAAATTGAACCTGGCCCGATGCCCACCTTGACGGCATCCACTCCCAATGAGACCAGATCCTTGACCGCTTCGGCAGTGGCAATATTCCCAACAATCAGCGGCATCTCGGGCCACCGGGCCTTGACCCTTTCAACCGCGTCCAACACGCCCCGTGAGTGGCCGTGAGAGCTGTCCAGGCACAGTGCGTCAACATTACGCTCAATCAACGCAGCGCATCGGTCATCGAGATCCCCCGAAACTCCGATCGCAGCAGCGACCCGAAGCCGACCAAAACTATCCTTGCTGGCAAAGGGGAACTCCTGGGTCTTCTTGATATCCTTGACCGTAATCAGACCCTTGAGGTTGCCATCCTCGTCGACGACCAGGAGTTTCTCAATGCGGTGCTGATGCAGAAGTGCCTTCGCCTTGTCCAGCGTTGTACCAACAGGAGCAGTCACCAGGTTTTCCTTGGTCATGAAATCGGATATCGGCCGGCCGAACTCGGTGCAAAAACGCAGGTCCCGATTGGTCAAAATTCCGCGGAGATTCCCTCTTTTCCCAACAACGGGCAGACCCGATATTCGGTAATGCGCCATAACCTCCAGGGCGTCCTTGACTGTCTGATCGGGGGCGATAGTCACCGGATCAACAATCATGCCAGATTCCGAACGCTTGACCTTGTCAATCTCCTCGACCTGCCGCTCGATCGACATGTTCTTGTGGACCACCCCGATGCCACCGTGCTGGGCCATGCCGATCGCCATACCAGCCTCGGTCACAGTATCCATCGCCGCAGAAATGATCGGGAGTTCCAAACGAATACCGGATCGTGTCAGACGCGTGCTGACGTCAACTTTATTGGGGTGTACCTCGGACCGTGAAGGTACAAGGAGAACATCGTCAAAGGTCAGGCCGAACGGGATATCGTAGTTCATGGCAACTCCCACTGCGGTCGGTGGCGACGACTGCAGATTTCGGGCATTCTAACCCAACCGAGGGGCACGAATCGGATTGGCCTTCTGAAATTCTCAGACTATGGGGCTTCGGGAAAAAAGACCAATCCGATTCGTGCCCCTCGGTAGTTGCGCTTCTCGCAGGATAGAAGAAAAAAGCAAGAGGCCCAGGAGGGGGTTTGAATCAGTCAGTGTCGCTCAGCTTTGAAAAAACTCTACCGGCGCGAAGCGCCCCTTGCGATGAATGAGCCTGGATTGGCCGTTCACTCAGCCAATCTTCTCGAAAGTGACCTCAAAAGGCCAATACGGGCTCACTCATCGCACCGGCTATTCGCCACCGCCTACTCCGCAGCACTTCTTGTACTTCTTGCCGGATCCGCAAGGACAGGGGTCGTTTCGCCCAACCTTGGGTTGTGTCCGCCGAACGGTCGTCGGCTGTGCGGGACGACCGACCGGCTGGTTGGCCACTTGCTCCTGGACCTGGCGATCGGCGCCTGCCTGCTTGAGCCCCTGGACCTCCGGGTGAGACAGCGTGGTGTTGACCGCGCGTCGCTGCATCTGCATGTCCTCGACCGGTTCCGCGTGGAACAGGAATTTAACGACATGGTCCTCAATCCTCTCCCACATCTCCTCAAACAGGGAGTAGCTCTCTCTCTTGTACTCGACCAACGGATTGCGTTGCCCGTAGGCCCTGAGGCCGATGCCCTCCCGCAGGTGGTCGAGACTCAAGAGGTGGTCCTTCCACTGGCGGTCAACCGAGTCCAACAGGAGGAATTTTTCCAGCCGGGAGAATTCTTCCTCACCGAAGGTCTCAACTCGATCCATATAGGTTTTCTTCGCGGCCTCGCCCAGTGTGACTTCGAGGTCCGGTCGATTAATGAGGGCCCAGTCGACACCCAGATCCTGAACGTCGATGTCAAAATAGCGATGGAAGCCAACGCTCAGGCCGTCACTGTTCCAGTCCTCAGGATCGGCCTCTGGGGGACAATATTCCTCCAACAGCCCTTCGATGATCTCTCCGACGACACGCAGAATGTAGCCCCTGCCCTCGGTTCCATCCAGAATCTGGCGGCGCAGCGAATAGACGGCCTCGCGCTGCTTGTTCATCACATCGTCGTACTCGAGCAGGTGCTTGCGGATATCGAAGTTTCGGCCTTCCACCTGGGTTTGGGCCCGCTCGATGGACTTCGAGACCATCTTGGACTCGATCGGCACATCCTCTTCCATGCCCAATCGATCCATCATCTTTCGCACCCAGTCAGCAGCGAAGATCCTCATCAAATCATCTTCCAAAGACAAGAAGAAGCGCGTTCTGCCCGGATCGCCCTGACGACCTGAACGACCACGCAACTGGTTGTCGATGCGCCGGCTTTCGTGGCGCTCGGTTCCGATGATGTACAGGCCACCCGCCTCGATGACCTTGGTCTTTTCGTCCGCGCACAGGTTTTCGTATTTCTCCAGAGCAGACTCGTAGGCGCCTTCCTCTTCTGAACCTCCAGCCTCGGCCCGCGCAAGGCCCTCCGGATTGCCGCCAAGAACGATATCCGTTCCGCGTCCCGCCATGTTGGTTGCGATTGTCACAACACCAAGCCGCCCCGCCTGGGCGACGATCTCGCTCTCCCGTTGGTGGTATTTCGCATTCAAGACCACATGCTTGACCTTGCGCCGGGTCAAGAGCTTGGCCAACTTCTCGGAATTCTCGATCGAGACGGTCCCGACGAGAACCGGTTGGCCGTTGGCGTTACTTTCGGCGACCTCTTCAATGATCGCCTTGAACTTCTCGTTCTCGGACATGTAGACCAGATCGGAATTATCTTCACGAACCATGTCCTGGTTCGTGGGGATCACCGCAACGTCGAGGCCGTAGATCTTCTCGAATTCCTCTTCCTCGGTCTCAGCGGTACCGGTCATTCCCGAGAGCTTGTCGTACATGCGGAAGTAGTTCTGAAGGGTGATCGTCGCCAGGGTTTGGTTCTCGGACTGGATCTTGACCTTTTCCTTGGCCTCGACAGCCTGATGGAGTCCGTCCGACCACCGTCGGCCCGCCATCAACCGCCCGGTGAACTCGTCGACTATGACGACCTCGCCGTCCTTGATGATGTACTCCCGGTCACGCCGGAAGAGGGCGTGGGCCTTCAAACCCTGATTAACCGCATGGAGCAGTTCGGTCTCGTTGGGGTCATAGAGGTTTTCCACACCCAGGAGTTTCTCGGCGTTAACCATGCCCTGATCGGTCAGGGAGGCGT
Source organism: Holophagae bacterium (assembly GCA_030618605.1). GTDB lineage: Bacteria > Acidobacteriota > Thermoanaerobaculia > Thermoanaerobaculales > Sulfomarinibacteraceae > DAOWGJ01. Next base: position 14,806 of record JAUXDC010000038.1, read on the forward strand.
TGTTGGCCTTTTCGTCTACGACGTAGTCGCCGGTCTGCATCTTGTTGCCGTTTTCGTCCTCGATCTCCTCGCCCCGGACCAACTTCGGGATGATCACATCAACACGGTAGTAGATATCGGTCGAAACCTCGGAGGGTCCGGAAATGATCAGCGGCGTCCGGGCCTCATCGACCAGGATCGAATCGACTTCGTCGACGATGGCATAGACGTGCTCCCGTTGAGCCATACGTTCGATCTGGAACTTCATGTTGTCCCGGAGATAGTCGAAACCGAACTCGTTGTTGGTGCCGTAGGTGATGTCCGCGGAGTAGGCCTCCTGGCGCTGGGCATCGTTCATGTCGTTCTGGATGCATCCAACGGTCAGACCCAGAAAACGGTAGATCCTTCCCATCCACTCGGCATCACGAGCGGCCAGATAGTCGTTTACCGTGATCAGGTGGACACCCTTGCCGGTCAAGGCGTTGAGCGAGGCCGCAAGAGTTGCCACCAGTGTCTTGCCCTCACCGGTTCGCATCTCTGCAATGCGCCCCTGATGCAGCACGATGCCTCCGACCAGCTGCACATCGAAGTGGCGCATCTCCAAAACCCGCCGCCCGGTCTCTCGGACCAGGGCAAAGACCTCTGTCAGCTCGGCATCCAGGACCTTCTGAACCAGGGCCCTTCGCGCTTTCCGATCCTTCGGAAGGTCGGAGGTAGCCGCCCGAACCCGATCTCCAATCACGGAAAACCGCAACTTGATCTCGTCGTCGGTGAGTTTTTCGATCTCCGGCTCGAGGGCGTTGATCTCCTCGGCCATTGGACGCATTCGTTTCATGTCCCGTTCAGACTTTGTCCCGATGACAAGGCTGATGACTTTTTCCACAAAGTTCATTTCTTCAGACTCCTGTTTCCCTCAGAATGAGAGGGATTCCGGCCCCTGCGGCCCGAAAGCAACGGCATCCGCCGTCACGCGCCGCATAGGATACAGCAGATGCCCCGATTTGCCTTGGATTCTAAACTCCTCAATATTGGAGGCCCTGAACACCTCAAACAGCATTGCCGAAACAAGCGCCCTCAATACCCTCGGACCACCTCAGAGATGGAACCCAGTTTCAAGTTTCCAGTTTCGAGTATCAAGCCCCAGCAAAAGCTGGGGGTTCCTCAATATGCGTCAAGGATGTAGTACAGGGGATTGACGAATCTTCCGTCCTTGAGGACTTCGTAGTGGAGGTGAGACCCGGTTGAGCGCCCGGTGTTGCCAACGTGCCCGATCTCTTCACCCCGCCGCACATCCTGACCGGGTTCGACCAAGATCTTATCGAGGTGCCCGTAAACCGTCTGGAAGCCGAAACCGTGTGAAATTCTGATCATACGACCCATGCCACCGTTTCGACCGGTGGAGACGACAACACCGTCGGCCGGCGCCACAATCGGCGTACCCCGTCTGGCGGAAAGATCCAAGCCGTGATGATAGGCCCGTTTGCCGGTGAAAGGGTCTCTCCGATTGCCGAAACCGTCAGTTATGACACCTATGACGGGAGCGATGGTCGGAGTGAACGAGAGTTTCTGCTCCTGGTCAACCATCGCCTGTTCGACCTCGAGCAACTGTTTGGCGATCATGTCGCCCCGCAGTTTCAGAACTTTGATATCGCCGGGCAGAGGTGTGTAAGGGCCGCCGGTGTTCATCGCCGATCCCGCACTTTCCAGGATCATCGGCGTTCCACTCTCGCCAACCATGCCTGCCGCCAATGCCAACTGAGAGGTCCGCTTCTCGAAATCATCCAGCCGTTGCTGAACTGCGGCAATCGTACTTTCGAGTTCCTGGTTGACCCGAACCAATTCCTGATTCTCGGATTCCAGTCTCGAAACGTCGGCCCTGCGGTCAACCGCGCTTCCGGTGAAACCGATGGCAATGACCGAAAGGATCACGGCGACTGATGCAACAGAGGCGAGAATCATAAACGCCCGCGTCGAGAAGGAGAACTTTATGAAGTCCGCCTTGCTGTGCGGGACGATGATGACCGTGTGTGTCCTTCTCGCCATTTCCCCTGATCCTCCAGAAGACAGGTGTCAACCCCAGCGGCGATTGTGCCACCACTCCAAATCAAATGTCAAATCAGAATTCAGTCCCTGTGAGCTGTGTCACAAACCATGAATGTCGCACCCTTTGCCCGAGGACGGCGAGTCCTTGTCCTCCTCGGCATCGTCTGATTCATCCCCGTTGTCCTCCTGCTTCCCGGAATTTCGGAACAATCGGGCCATTTCCTCGAGGCGCTCCCGGCACCGGTCAAAGACCGACCCCTCACTCCAGTCCCCGTTCTCATCCTGTGTCCCGGCAGGCACACCGGTCAGGTGTTCGATACCTTCTTCAATTGTCTCGACCGCCCAGACTGCAAACCGTCCGTCCCGGACAGCCTCGATGACCTCATCGGCAAGATGGAGATCATTGACGTCCGAAGCCGGAATCATCACACCCTGGCTCCCGGTCAGACCCCGACTGTCGCAGACCCGAAAGAACCCCTCGATCTTCTCGTTGACGCCCCCGATCGATTGGATCGCTCCATACTGATCGACCGATCCGGTAACCGCCACGTCCTGTCTCAAAGGCACATCGGCCAAGGCGGAAAGAATGGCGTAGATTTCTGTCGAAGAGGCCGAGTCCCCGTCGACGCCACCGTAACTCTGCTCAAATGTCACCGAGCAGGCCATCGACAGCGGCCCCGTCCGAGCGAAGGTTCCACGGAGAAAACCGGTCAAGATCTGAATGCCTTTGTCGTGGGTCGGACCGGAAAGTCTCGCCTGGCGCTCGACGTTGATCACACCCTCACGGCCGATACCTATCCGGGCACTGATTCTCGATGGCCGGCCGAACCGATGGTGGCCGACATCGTACACCGCCAACCCATTGAGACGCCCGACGGCCTGGCCCTCAGTCTGGATCTTGATAATACCGTCTTCGACCAATTCATGAGTCCGATCCTCCGACAAAGAGTGCCGACGCCGAGCGGACTCTCTGGCAGCCTTGACGTGCTCTCGACCGACTGCGTCGGCGTCGGCCTGCTCGGCCAACCAGGAGGCCTCACGGAGAAGATCGGAGAGATCGGAAAATCGGCTGGAAAATTTCTTGCGGCCTCGAGCCATCCGGACCGCTTCTTCAAGGAGAGTTACTATTCCGGTCCGGTCCATCGGGGTCAACTCCTCATCAGCGATGACCTTGGAGAAAACCGATACAAGCGACTTGGCGTGTTCTTCGACCGCCGGGATCACTATGTCAAAATCCGCCAGGACCTTGAAGACCTTTGCAAAATCCCTATCGTAACGGTAAAGCATGTCGTAGACCGTTCGATCACCGATGACGACAACTTTGACCTGAAGAGGCACCTCTTGGGGTTTGATCCCGGCCCCCCCCAGCAACAGGCCTTCCATCGATTGGATCTTGACGCGACCGTACTTGAGTGCCCGCTTGAGGCCCGGCCAAACCCTCGGTTCCATCAGCAGGTCCTCGGCGTTGAGCACAAGAAAACCCCGATTAGCCGTCAACAGCGACCCTGCTCTGATGCGCATGAACGAGGTCGTCATTTCACCCGACGGCGTCAAAGATCGTTCGACCGTTCCAAAAATGTTGGTGTAGGTCGGCTCGGTCTCCAGAATGACCGGCAGGCCGGTCCCCTGCCCATTGTCAACTACCAGATTGACCCGCCACCTCAAGAAAATGTCGATCTCGTCGCCGGCCTGCTGACCGAACAACTCCATATTTTCAATCAAATCGGCCTGCATCGCCTCGAGATAGGGATTGACCCTGGGATCGTTGACCGACTCGCGAACTCGATCGACCGCATCCTCGACCGCCGGGCTGAGCATCTCCCGCTGGACTTTCTCGACTTTTTTCTGAATCTGTTGCCTCAGTTCACCAACGAGAGCAAAGACCTCCTGGAGCCTGGTCTTGAGACTCCCGTAGCTCTCCTCAAGGGCCTCAAATTCGGCGGCCTCTATGTCACCAGCTTCCACGGTCTTGGCCAGATCCTCCATCGCGACCGGCTCGTCGTCGACGACCGGCAGAACCTCCGGCCTCCCGATCGCTCCGACTTGAATCTGGACCAAGGCAAAGCCGGCCTCCTGAACCTCGGTTTCAAAGGTCGTAATGGTCTCTTTTTCCTGCTCCCTGAGATCCTCGACAGCCTTGTCGATCTTCTTCCGAAACGCCTGGTCCTTGGCCATCGTGGGCAGGGTTTCGGCCAGGTCACGAACAAGATCGTTCATGCAGTCCCGGAACCGACGGCCTGCTCCCGGCTCCAGAAACACGGCACTGGGCTCCTCTGGACGAATAAAGTTGTAGACGTAGCAAACATCATCGGGCCTGGGCTGGTCGTCGGCCCGTCCCTCGAGAAACTGTTTAATCGTCGTCAACCGTCCCGTTCCGGACAGGCCGGTGACAAAGACGTTGTATCCGATGCCCTGTATGCCCAGACCAAAAGCGATTGCCTGAACCGCCCGATCCTGCCCGACGATCGTCGGCGCCGGCGCCACCTCGGAAGAACTGTCCCAAGGAACCCAGTCCTCGGGGCACATCCACGACAACTCCTCAATTCCTATTTGACGCATCTACGATCCCCTCCCAACCCGTCGGAGCCGAAACCAAAAAGCACCTGCTCCGCCATGAGCCATTAGCCATTAGCCATGAGCTTATAGCGATGAATTCAAGACCTCCGGGTAACCCCGTTCGCGCATTCGATTGAGTTTCTCGCAGGACCGGTCTCGCCAAAAGCTAACAGCTAACAGCTAACAGCTAAAGGCTAACAGCTTTCTGACCATCATGGGTAGAGTTTTACCGGAAAGGGATTAACGACTCTCTCGCCAACGAAGCAGAACCGGCAGCACGGTGATGCTGATGACCGCGGTCGCAAAGGCACCCAAAATGGCCGCAAACCCCACTGAACGCAACCCCGGATAGTGGGACAAAACCAACGACCCAAAACCGACCATCGTCGTCATAGCCGCGACCGCGATCGCCTTCGAAATACCAGCCAGCGCCTCCGGACTTCCACCGGTCTCGAACCAGCGATGAAGGAAGTGCACACTGTAGTCGACGCCTATCCCGATCACCATGGTAATGACGAAGATATTCATGAAGTTGATGCGGATACCGAGAAACGACATCACACCCAGCATCCAGACCATGCCCAGTACCAACGGGAGGAGTGCCAGCGCCGACCTGCTCGGTGATCCAAAGTCGGCCCACATCAAGAGAAACACCAGCACGATTCCGATCGCAGAAGCTCTGAAAGCATCGCCCCATACGATTCGCCGCAGCTCAGCTGAAACGACGTTCGGCCCTGTAAGAACGGCTCCGGGATGGCGATCCACAAGCGCCTCCAGCACGGGCGGCGCTTCCCGCCGCCACCGACCGGCGGGGGGATAACACCGGATGGCGACCGAAACGCCTCCGTCATAGTCTGCAACATAACGCCTGGCCATCCGCTCGAGGAGCGTGCCTTCGAGGTCGTCAAGTGACAGCGGTTCCGTCAGTGCCAACCCCATCTCGAAACGCTCGATACCGTCAGCAAAAGGCGCAGGGTTCAGACCCGCCCGCCGGAGCGCCTCGGAAAACCGCGCCGCAAGGTCAACAGCAGCGTCCGGCTTGGCTTTCAAAACATCGAGCACTTTCTCCTGATCCTCGTAATCAGGGAAGAGATCGACGATCGTATCGACGTCGGCCAGGTTCTCGCCATCGACAAGGGCCTCCAACTCCGGCAGGAGGCTTCGGGCTGCTGAGATCGCCTCCCGTTCCGTTGGACCGTCGACCCGGACCGTCATCGGCGTAAACCGAAGACCGAACCGTTCCATCACCTCGGTCCTCAATCTCATGCCCTGGTTGTCCGGCGACCGCATGTTCTGAATGTC
>JAUXDC010000214.1 GCA_030618605.1 Holophagae bacterium
ATTCATGGATCGGGAGTGTAACGGAGATCGGGGATGAGCGGAGGGTGAAAGAGCGTCGAAAATTGGAAAAGAGTGTTGACGTTTACGCCTGAGGACGGTTGATTGAGGCGTCCGAATCCGGCCCTGGTCCCTGATTTCTATTCCCGGCCTTCGGGGGCGCATCAGGGTCTGCGTCAGCTCAACGACTGCCGGTCGCCCCCGCTCGGCGCATTTCCCTGAGGGGTTTCGTTACGGGAATCGGGAGGGAATCGCCCCTCCGGGAAATGACCTCGGCGGCCTACGGCGTCGGCTGAGACTCGGTTGCCAACGCGCCCGCCGTGCGTTGCCCGGTCAGGCATTCTTCGCAACGTCACCGCTCTCGTGAGGTTTGCCCGGTGAAGAAGACCTGACCCCGCACGCGCCGATTTGAGAGTTCGGGCGCTCGCTGGTTTCCACGCCGCCATTGAGCCGAACAACCAAATCACCCGCACCGATCCACCAGAGCGGTCACCAGTGCATCAATATCGTCCTCGGTGGTCTGTGGCCCGACGCCTACCCTCAGCGTGCCCGTCGGGAAAGTGCCCAGACGGCGGTGGGCCGCCGGTGCACAGTGGAGCCCGGCCCGCAAGGCGATCCCTCGTTCACGGTCCAACCATGCCGCCAACTCTCCGGCATCCTCTCTGTCGATTGTGAAGCTGAGCACGCCGGTCTGCTCCATGCCCTCGACCCAACCGGTGAGATGGAGGCCCGGGATGGCCAGCGTCCCTGTAATGCATCTTTTTATCAAGGCTCTTTCGTGGTTTTGGACCGCTTCAACCGTTCGATCGGCCAACCAGGTACAGGCGGCGCCCAGCCCGGCGATGCCCGGGCCGTTGGGCGTTCCCGCTTCCAGGAGATCCGGAAGCATGACGGGCATGTCCTCACTCTCCGAGTTTGAACCCGTGCCTCCCCGGACCAGGGGCTGCAGGTCGAAACCCTCGGCCAGCACGACGACGCCGGTACCGGACGGCCCCTGGAGTCCTTTGTGGCCCGAGCAGACGAAAGCAGCGAGGCCCGAACGCGAGAAGGCAAAGGGCAGAGCCCCTCCGGTCTGGGCGCCATCGACGACTACCGGAATCGGTGCAACCCTCCGGGCCACTTCCTCTACCGGGATGACGGCGCCGCTGACGTTGGAGGCGTGTGTCAGGACCACCAGGGCCGTGGGCGATTGATTGACGGCATCCAGGATCTCGGCCGGAGTCGGGACGCCGGTCGGGGCGGCTCCTTCGACAACGACGACTTCGACCCCCCTCTGGGCCTCAAGCCATCTCAAAGGGCGCATGACCGAATTGTGTTCCAGTGCCGAAGTCACCACGCGATCGCCCGGGCCCAGTCGCCCGCACAAGATGGTGTTGAGCCAGAAGGTCGCACCGGGTCCGAGGAGAGTCCGTTCAGGATCGCTGCCTAAAAGATCGGCGACTGTGGCTCTGGCGCTTTCGATCGCTCTGGAAGCCGCAATCGTCAGCTGGTGGCCGCCACGTCCTGGATTTCCGGACGTCTCGTCGATATAAAGTGCAACGGCTGCCGAGACGCCCGGGGCCTTGGGAAAGGAGGTCGCGCCGTGATCCAGGTAGATCACGGGTTGATCAGGCGGCCGGCCTGCGCCAGGATCGAGGCGATCTCCAGCATGTCGGTCACGCGGCCGACCTCCAGCTGATCGGTCAATTCAAAGAAATTGAGGCAGGTGCCGCAGGCGATGATCTCGAGAGTGTCGGACTCCAGGGCTCGAAGATCGTCGATCAGGAGGGACCCACGGCAACACAGCTTGACCCCTTCGTTGTAGAAGAGGATTGCCGACGGTTTGGTTTCCAACTGAGTTTGGGTCTTGAGGAACGATCGCAGCAGGAGTTCGCCGAGGTCGTCGTCGCCCTGTCCCATGACTTTGGACCCTACTTGAATGATCGTGGGACCTACAGTCTGCGGGACATCGCAGGCGAGGAGTGCATCTTCACCGGAGCGGGCGGTGGAAGAGTCGGATCCCGCGGCTACGTCGACCGAAAAACCGCCTCCCTCATCTGGGGCCGATTGGACATCGGCTCCCCGGGTCTGGGCGAAACGGGTGACGTTGGAAAGGGCCAGGTTGTCGGCGACGCGGAGACGAATCAGGGTCTCACCCTGGGCCAGAAGGTCTCTCAGGGCCAACACCGGTCCCGGACAGGCGAGGTGACGGACATCCAGTTCTTTCATCGAGCCTCCAGGGGGTGATTATAAGCCAGGACGCTGGGACGCAAGAATGCTAGGAGGCCAGGACGCGAGGGGGCCGGAATAGGGCGCTCGGTTCCAGGCCGTGAAAAGGCGAGACCCCAGCTGGTGTCGGAGGCGGGAAGTTGTGGGTGCGGCCGAGGCTTTTTGCGTTCTGGCATTCTGGCCTCCCAGCCTCCCAGCCTCCCAGCTTCCCAGCGTTCCTTTTCCTGGTACCATGGAAGTAGAAACAAAAATTGAGGAGGTTTACATGCTCGGTCGCGGCGTTCTCAGTCGGTTGCATTGTCTTACCCAACAAGAAAGCAACACTTTGACCCTGTACGTGGATTTGGACCAGGGATCGCGTGCCAACAGGCAAGGTGGTTTCCTGGTGCAGGCGGAAGCCATGTTGAAAAACCTACGCTCGGAAAGTGGCGACGACCAACAGCTGGATGATGCTGCACAGAGGGCCGTCCGTTTGATGTCGAACGTCGAACCCCAGGGTCGGGCCGCGATGGTCGTTGTGCATCCGGAGACCGGGTTGGAGGAAATTCATCAGGCAGGGGTCCACTTTCCCGCGTCGGCCTTTTGGAGGCGGGGAGCTTTCTTGAGACCGGTGGTTGAGGCAATGGACGAAAACGAGCGGTATGCAGTTGTTCTGGCGGATGCCAGAAATGCACGGTTGTTTACGGTCTATCTCGGCGAGATCACTGAGCATCGTCATCTGCTGTCGGACACCGGCGCCCGTTCCCGCGGGGTCGGCGTTGACCAGTGGCGTGCCGAAAAACGACATGAACGGCACCATGACCAGGAGGTTGCGGTCCACGCCAAGAACATCATCGACGCCCTGCGGGATCTCGCCTTGGAGGCGCCGTTTGATCGCTTGATCGTCGCCGGTTCGCCACGGACCACGGTCCAGATTGAGAGGCTCTTGCCCAGGCGCCTGCATGGGAAACTGGTCGAGAGCATCTCTCTGGCGGTTACCGCCGCCGAGAAGGAGGTGTTGGAAGGCACCATCGAGGTCCAGCAACGGATGGAACGTGATCAGGAGTGTCGCGTGGTCGAAGGCCTTCTGTCGGAAATGCACGAGGGCGGCCGGGCGGTGGCTGGGCTGGAAGAGGTCTGCGAAGTCGTCAGCGAGATGCGGGTCTGGACCTTGGTCTACGAGCAGACCATTGATGCAGAAGGCGGCGAGTGCCGGGAGTGCGGCATTTTGACGACCAAGACGAGCGGCTTCTGCCCGAGGTGCCAGGCAGGTTTGCAGCCGGTGTCTCAATTGGTCGATCGATTGGCCCAGGTGGTGCTGGAAACCAGTGGCCGTGTCGAGGTCGTCTTCGGCGCCGCGGCCGAGGATCTCGCGGCTGTCGGTTCGATCGGAGCGTTGTTGCGGTATTAGGAATCTTTCAGGTCTCAGGGTACAGGGAGCAGGGAGCCGAACCGTTGAAGACCGGACAACTCATGCAATGAAGGGGCGTTATGGGACGGCACAGAACTGGGTATCAGGGCAGATTCAGGAACCGACACGTCATCTTGACGGTTGTCTTGCTGGTGGGTACAGCAGGATGGGCCATGGGGCAGGCGGTGGGACCGGAGATCCCGATCTGGGTAGATACCGTCAATTCCTACATGCCTTCAGTGGCATTCAACATCGTCCACGAGGAGTTTCTCGTGGTCTGGTACAACCAGCAGGGGCCGAACACCTGGGATGTCTATGCCCGGCGGGTTGGACTCGATGGCAACCTCAGCACCTGGTTTTCGGTCGTGAGCGGCGCCGGCCAAAAGCACTCTCTACCGGTCGTCGCCTACAATCCACTTCTCGACGAGTATCTCGTGGTCTGGGTGACCGAAGCCGCCGTGGAAGATAAGGATCTCTGGGGGGCGATTGTCACATGGAATGGAAGCAGCGTCGGTACCCCGTTCCCGATCAACCTGGATGTCGACCTACAGACCTGGCCGTCGTTGACCTTCAATGCCAACGACGGTGAGTATCTGGTGGTCTACACCAACTACTGGTTCGGTGGAACTGCCGATGTGGCCGCGCAGCGCATAGCCGGTGATGGAACCCTTCTCAGCTGGGCCAACGTGGCGACCTTCCCGGGCACTATCCGTCACACGCCGTCGGTAGCCTTTCACCCGGGTCTCGACCAGTATCTGATTGCATACACCTGTCTGGATTTCTCGGTTGGATACTATCGAGTGCACGGCAAGGTGGCAGCGCCCGATCTCGCCGGTGTCAGCGTGACTTCGGAGGTCATCATCTTTGACGATGGGGTTGAGGATGTACACGGTCCGGCAGTGGCCGCGGCCGGGGACGGATATATCGTCCAGTTTTCCCTAGACAACGTACCGCTCGCGAGACGGGTGGCGGCTGACGGCACTCCCCTCGGCCCGGCCACCGGCTTTCCGGTCGGTTTGCTGACCGGGAATTCGTACTTCTTTCCTGCCCGTGCCAACGCCGTTGCATCTTCCCCTTCGGTGGGATTCGTTTCGGTCTGGCATGATTTAATCAGCGGGGTCGGTGATGTTGGTGCGCGGGTCGTGTCCCCCCATGCCGATGTGCTCCTCAGCGAACAACTGGTCGTGGCTGATGGTACCGAGAACCAACAGCAGGTGGCCATCGCCTGTGCCCCGTGGGGCACGTGCCTGGTGACGCACCAAAGTGACGACAACATCGTCGCCCACTTGATCACACTGAGTCTCTTCGGTGACGGTTTCGAGTCCGGCGACCCGGGCTTCTGGTCGACGGTGATGCCGTAGCCTTCGGGAGTTATGGGTACTCCCCATTCCCGACGTAGGCTCAGCCCGACCTTCTGTCGTAGCGAAGTCAAGCCCACGCCGGCCGCTTCGCGACATCCACGGTATTGCCGTGATCGCCCTTCAGGCGATGTGCGATGTCCCTACGTTTGAAATGATCCTCAGACTCAGGTACAATTCTGAAGGTTGAAATGGGGGACAATAATGATCGGACGGACGCTTGCCCATTATGAGGTCGTAAGCCTGCTCGGAAAGGGCGGAATGGGCGAGGTCTACGTCGCCGAGGACACGAAACTGCACCGGCGCGTCGCGCTCAAGGTGCTGCCGGAAGAGATGGCCGCCGATTCGGACAGGAGGGCGCGTTTCCAACGTGAAGCCCAGGCCGTCGCCGCCCTCAACCACCCCAACATTGTGACTCTGCATTCCGTCGAGGAGTCGGACGGTGTTCACTTCATTACGATGGAGCTGATCGAAGGGGAAACCCTGGGGGAGATGTTACCCAGGAAAGGCTTCACTTCGAGTCGGCTGTTGGAGATTGCCATTCCACTGGCCGACGCCGTCAGCCGAGCGCACCGCGAGGGGATCACCCACCGTGACCTCAAGCCGGACAACATCATGGTCGACAACGAAGGCCGGCTGCGGGTACTCGATTTCGGGCTGGCAAAGCTGCACGTTCCATTCGGATCCGAGGAGGGAACGGAAATGGCGACGGCTACCGCCGGCACCGGGGAGGGGAAGATCCTCGGCACGGTGGCCTACATGTCGCCCGAGCAGGCAGAGGGGAAAACCGTCGATCCGCGCTCGGACGTTTTTTCTTTGGGCACGATCCTTTACGAGATGGCTACGGGCGAGCGGCCCTTCCGCGGCGACACCAGCATGTCGACGATCGGTGCGATTCTCAAAGATGAGCCGGCCTTGGTTACCGAGGCCAACCCGTCGCTGCCGCGCCATTTGGGTCGCGTTATCCGCCGCTGTCTGGCCAAGGATCCCGACCGTCGCTACCAGACGGCGTTGGACCTGCGCAACGAGATGGAGGAGCTGAAGACCGAGATCGACTCGGGTGAACTCGTGGCCGAGCCAAGGGTTGCGGCCACCCGCCCGCTGCGTTCTTTCCGGGGCCTCTTCGTCCTCGGTGCCTTTGCTGCCCTGGCGATTGTCGCCGTGGTCGCGATCACCTCACGCAAGGATGCGGAGAGTCCCTCGCCTGTCTATGTGCCGCGCCCCATCACCGGCACGCTCGGCCAGGAAATGGATATCAACTGGTCGACCGAGTCCGAATTCATGGCTTTCGGTCAGACCCGGGCGGGAAGTGTTGACGTTATGGTCCAGCCGGTTGCCGGAGGTGAGGCTGTGGTGCGGGCGGGAGGCCCGGGTTCCGAGACAGCTCCTCGCTGGTCGCCGGACGGGAAGTTCCTTGCCTACGTTTCGAGCTCCGAGCCGGGAACCCCCGTGTTCCTCATTCCGCCCCACGGAGGTTCTCCGAGAAAACTGGTCTCGACCAACATCCGCACCCTGGACCTGGACAAGATCGGGTCGGCGATGGGCGATCGCCCCTGGTCGGTGGACAGTAGGACTCTGCTGGTATCCCGGATCGACGAATCGGGACGAACCGCGATCTACCGGGTCGACAGTGACAACGGCGACGCCGAGCAAATGACCTTCCCTCCCCC
>JAUXDC010000023.1 GCA_030618605.1 Holophagae bacterium
CTTGGCCTCCAGGATGCGTTGCACCGACTGGTCGATTCGTTTTTCGTCGAGTACTCCCTCGTGGACTGCGCGGACAAGTGAAAAAATTGCCACCTCAAGGTCACGCGGCATCAGGATCACATCGGCGCCGGCCAGGACCGCATCCACGGTGGCCTTGCCGGCCCAGGGTCCATCCGCTCCCTTCATGTCCATGGCATCGGTGATGATGATTCCCTTGAAATTCATCTCGTCGCGGAGAATGTCCCGATTGAGGGCTGCCGAGAGGGTTGCGGGGCGGCCGGACGGATCAAGGGCCGGCACCGCAACATGGCCGACCATGACCGAGTCGACGCCTGCTGCGATTGCCGCGCGGAATGGGGGCCATTCCACCCTTTCGAGACGCTCCCGGTCAACGTCGATGATCGGCAGATCGAGATGGCTGTCGACGGCAGTATCGCCGTGGCCGGGAAAGTGCTTGGCCGAGGTCAGCAGTTGACCGCTCTTGGCGCCCTGGATGAAGGCGACGCCGAGCCGGGCCACCAGTTCCGGGTCTTCTCCGAACGACCGGATGTTGATCACGGGATTGTTGGGATTGTTGTTGACGTCGACCACCGGACCGAAGGCCCAGTGAATGCCGAGGGCACGAGCCTCGCGGGCCGTCACCTCGCCGAGAAAAAGGGCGGCGTCCTTTGAACCGGTGGCGCCGACGGCCATCGCGAAGGGAAGATCGACTGTGCCCCGCCGGACGCGGAAGGCCAGGCTGCGTTCCATATCCATCGCCACCAGCAATGGAATCGGTGCCTCGGATTGGAGCGAGTTGAGCAGGTGGGGGATCGTCTCCGCCTCCGAACGCATCAAGACCAGTCCGCCGACTCCCTGATCGCGGACGGCCTCTTCCAGCGCGAGAGCGTCCTGCGACTGAGCATTCCGTGGGATGGCGGCCGCCTCGATCATCATCATCTGGGCCGCCTTCTGCTCCAGGCTCAAGGAGGCGAGGGTTGAATCCACCCATCGCTTCTGGGCCGGGGACAGTCCGGAATCAGACGTTTGCGGTTTTGAACCGCAGGCCGAAAGGGAGAGAGCCAGGCCGAAAACGAGGAGTGCTGCACAACGGCGGCTGAAGGGGATCAATGGGAACCTCCAAGGACTTCGGCGCCGTTCATGTACACGGCCCTCAGTCGGGTGGTCTGTGGATTGATTTGACCCTCGGGGGCCGGGTGGAGCAGGAGAAAGGAGGCGGGCCGGCCGACCCTCAGGGTTGATTCAGTGGATGACGAGAGGGACGAGCGCAAGAGCCGTTTGATTGTTTCAGCGGTCAAAGGACGCTTGTCCATACCTTTGCCTCCGAGGGCGCGGACGATGTTGGCGAGAGACTGCGAGGCCGGTTGTTTGGGCGGGCCTGTCAGAGTGAGCCAGGGAAGATCTGTGGGCGCCTGGACGACCTCGAGCCGGGCCCGACCTTCACCGGCGACTTCTCGAGCCAGGGACTCGGCGGCCTCGATCTTTCTGCGAGGTACTTCCCAGATCACCGTGCCGACTCCGAGCCGTGCCACGTCCAGAAGCATCGTGGAGTTCATCCAACGTCGGGCCGACCAGCCCTCGATCCCGGCCACGAGCGGTGCGAGCAGGAGGCTCTCGCCGGCGTCGACAACCTGTCCTGCGCCCAGAAAGGCCGCATCACCGACCTCGACGATTCGGGACCTCGAAGCGTTCCCGGTGGCGCATCCGGCGGCATCACGATCGTCCACCCAGATATTGAACGCCAGGTCGGCCCGGTAGGGGGAATCGAAGCCGGGTTGGAGCATGAAGCCCCCTCGAACGACGACGTCGGCCCAGACATGCCTCTCGTTGAGCGGGAGAGTGTCATAGACCCGGGGGCCGAAGCCCATCAGGTCGTCGTGCGCCAGTCCCTGCAGAACGGTCAAGATGGCCACAAAATTGAGCCGGGTCAGTTCCTCCAAATGATGGCCCGGAGGCGGGCCGCCACTCTCGATCAGTACCACGGGCGTTCCCCGGGCGGTCAAATTGTCTCCGAAGGATCGAGGACTCCAGCTGTCGTCGAACCGAGCCAACCCTCCGGGTATGTGCGGTTCTAGAGCTTCCACGATGGCGGCACAGGCCCTTTTTGCCCGCAACCTCCCGGGGGTGAGGGTTTTCGCCTCATCACCGGCCACCGCAAGCACGGCAATCGTCGCCGGCACTCCGGTATTCCCAACCGTCTTCCGGCGGTCCTGGTCGTGCAGGTTGAATCCCAGTATCGGCTGGTATTCGTCTCGAATTCTCTTCAGGATCCGGCCTTCGGGAGTTGCGAGAACCCGGGCGTCCCTATTGATGTCGATCCCCTGGGCATTGCGGCGGCGGTAATCTTGAGCCCCGTCAGGGTTGAGTATTGGGATCATCACCAGGGTCAGCCCATCGAGAATGGCCGCCGACTCCGGCTCATCAGCGTGGGCGAGAAGAAAAGAAGCGATGTCGAGCAGGGCGGGGGTTGCGGAAGGCTCATCTCCGTGCATCTGGGACCACAAGAGAACAGTGTCCGGCCCGTGCCCCAGCGTGATGAGAGTGATCGGCCGTCCTTCAAAGGATCGTCCCACTTCCGTCAATTGAATTTTTTTGGGATAGAGCGCAGAGAGCCTTTGCAGTTCGGCATTCAGTTCGGCAGGCCGGAGACAGGGCGCGGGAGTCCGGACGAAACGCTCCTCCGGCCAGTGATGCCATAGCTCATTCGGGGTGAAGGCCCACGCCGTCGATTGAAGCAGCAACACCAGGAGAAGAGGAACCATGCGCATGGGGCGATTGTAGTCCGATCTCATCGGGAGGGTGTCACCCCTACAGCAATAAGTGCCTACTACTCCATTTTATGGAGTAGTTGCCGACCACAGTGTCGTACCGCCAGACTCGAAGCCGTCTGCAAACAACAGTTGAAACTCAACGGCGCCCGTATCGCAGCGCGCGATCCCGTCCCAATCGCCGTCGGTAGGTCGCCAGAAGCCCGAACCGCGCTGGTCTCGACCCATCGGCACCGTGTCGAGTACCCCGTTGCCGTCGAAGTCGCCATAGCAGCCGTCGGGATCGCCGGCGTCGATGGCCGCGCTGCCAAGATCCAGCGCACAGGTGTCGGTGGGGCCACCATAATTACCGAGAGGGCGAAGCCCGACGGGGTCCACGTTCTGCTGGTCACCCTCGGCCGTGAACCCGCACGACGTGGCACTTTCGATGTTGTAGCCGTACGACTGCAGCGTACCTCCCGAGTTGTAACAATCCTGCCCCCACCTCTGGTCAGCTACGATGCTGTTGCGGGCAAAGACCGATGCTCCGGCGCGGATGTTGTAGATGCCAACTCCGCTGGTCGCCCAGTTGTTTGTCACGGTCGAGTTGTTCAGGGTCAGCACCGAAGACGTGGTCCCGTCGGACCTGGAGTAGATCCCGCCGCCAGGACCCAGGTCGGCGGTGTTCCCGGCGACCGTCGAGTTGTTGAGGGTGACCCGGTTGACCGGTACGGAACCGTCGCCGCCCCAAAGACAGATGCCACCCCCACCGTCGTACCAGGAGATGTTGTTGGAGATCGTGCTTGAGTTCACCACAAGATTGCCGGACCTGATGTAGATTCCACCGCCCCGGTTGTTGCTGGTGTTGCCGGTGATGGTGCTGGAGCGGATCGTGATTGTATCGCCGTCCCACACTGCGATCCCACCACCGGTGGTATCTGAGTGGTTTGCGGAGATCGTCGAGGCGCCGACGGTCAGCTTCGCACCATCGGTGACGAAAATAGCGCCGCCGCGGTTGCCGTTATCCGTACACCCGTTGGTGAGGGTGAGCCAATCCAGTGTCAGGTGAGTACTGGCGCCTTTGACCTCGAAAAAGCGAAAATCGGGATATGTGCCGTCACAGGTGACATAGCTTGGGTCGCGGCGAAGGGTGGCTCCGCGGCCGTAGATGCTGATGACGCTCTCAATCAACGGCAGACCGTTGGCTCCGAAGAAAATATTGTCAATCTGGGTGAGGTTGTACAGACCTCCCGTGGTGAGCATGATGATGTCCGCGCCTGCGCTGCCGGGCATACATTCATCTCTCAGCCCGGTTCCCCCCGAGTGGGTTCCGGGACTGTTCGCCTCGGCAATCGCCTCGTGAAGGGAACACAGATTGTCGTCAAAGACCCCCTCCGCCGCGAACGGGCTGGCGGGGATCGTGGCGCCGACCAGCTGAAACGCAGTGCCGACCGCAAGAATTGCGAAGCCGAGGATCTTTATCGGAAACTGACCTCTACGTCTCATGACAACCTTTTCTCTGTACGTCCGATCGCACGCTTCCGGAGAGTAATTCGTTTTTCTCTAACCTCTATCTACTCTACCAGGAGCTGAGGCGGCCGCTGGGGGCGCCGATACGGGGAATATCCTCAGGAAGCGAAGGGATTCTCAATCCTCAGGCCGTCCAGAATGCGTCCATGCTGCAGATCCTCGGTGTAAAGAACATCACAACTTGAGCGTTGAGCGGCACGCACGATCAATGCATCCCAGAATGAAAAGCCATGAAGCCTGTGCAGGTCGATCGCACCAAGGGTGTCCTGGCCATTGAGAATCACCAAGTTCAGTTCGGTGAGCAGCTCGACCTTTCGCCTTGCAATTGTGATAGGTACGCCGAGTTTACGAGTGGCGGTGACGAAATACTCGTGCAGTACCTGGGTTGACACGAACATACGCCGTGCATTGATTTCGGTTTCAATGAGCTCCAGCGCGCGGGCCTGCTTGTCCGGATAGTCGTGGTCATCGGCGTAGATCAACACATTGGTGTCAAAGAACCTACCGCTCATGGATCTCGTCTCGGTCGAAAGTCCAGCCGTTCGAGCGACCCTGATGTTCGAGCGAGAGTTCACGAAACTCGCGACCCGTTTCTGAGGGTGAGTTTCCATCCGCGACTTGTCGCAGATAACTTCGAACGAGTCCGTTGAGCGTTGTGCCCATGCTCGCCGCCACATCTCGGGCCCGCTGCAGCAGGCGATCATCTATAGAGAGAGTGATATTCGCCATCATCAAGCCTCCATTCACACATATTACGTATACACAGGCCCTGTGTCAATGAGCTTCTGCGCCCACCTGAGATGGGGCGGGGAGAAGCCTCCCAACCCTCGGCAGCGCCTTGAAGCCGTTGAGAGTTCCAACGACTTCAACCCAGAGAGCAGTGGTGACGTTGTAGTGGAGTTGGAGTTTGGAGAAGCTCCAGGTCCTCCTCGCCGAGGAGTGGGCGCTCTTGGATTGTGAAAGGAACTCTGATTCTGGTCAAAGGGTCTATACTCCCCGCTCGTGGCCGACCTGGCCGTCGAAAGGGGTTCAGAGATGCGTTGGAAGTCCATTTTCGTCGTTGCCCTGATAGTGACTTTGGTTCCGCTGTTCGTACATGCTGAGGTCCCCCTGCAAGAGCGTCCGGAAGTTGCGGACGCCCTGAGGGTGTTGGACCGGTGGATCGATAAGCAGATCGAGTATCACCAGTTGCCCGGTCTCTCCATTGCCGTCGTGTACGACCAGGAAATCGCTTGGGCGAAGGGCTACGGCTACAGCGATGTCGAGGGGAAGATCCCTGCGACACCGTCGACCGTCTATCGGATGGGATCGGTCACCAAGGTCTTTACCTCCACCGCAATCATGATGCTTCGCGATCAAGGGAAGCTCCGGCTTGATGATCCGGTCTCGAAGTACCTTCCCTGGTTTCGGATCAACAACCCGTTTCCGGATTCGCCCGAGATCACCATCCGCCAGTTATTGACGCATACCTCGGGTTTGCCACGTGAGGCGGATGTTCCCTACTGGACCGACCATATTTTTCCCACGCGGGAGCAACTGATCGAGGTTGTCCCCACTCAGGAACTCGTGGCGCAGCCGGCAACGACCTACCACTATTCCAACCTCGGCCTCTCGCTTGTGGGAGAAATTGTGGCCGAGGTCTCAGGCCGGTCGTGGGCGGAATACCTGCAAACGGAGATCTTCGAGCCTCTTGGGATGTCGAGTTCCAGCGGCGCGCCCGGCGAGGCTTTGATGCAGCGCCGAGCCACGCCCTACATGCTGATGGGATCGGACGGCAGTCGGGATATTTTCGACTACTACGACGCCGGAGCGATCGGTCCGGCCGCCAATATGGTTTCGACGGTCGAAGATATTGCCCGGTTTGCCGCCCTGCAGTTTTCCGGCGGTCCGGCCGAAGGCGCCCAGATTCTCAAGGGCAGCACCCTGCGTGAAATGCAGCGGGTCCATTGGGTCTATCCCAGTTTCTCCGGCGGGCGGGGCCTCGGCTTTTCCGTGTCCCATCGAAGCGGCAAGGACTTCGTCGGTCACGGCGGCTGGATCGGCGGGAATCGCAGCAGTTTGATGATGGTGCCGGAGGAGAAAATTGCCGTGATCGCGATCCTCAACGCAGACGACCGGAGTCCCGGTCTTTTCAGCCGTCAGGCCTATGAAGTGGTTGGGCCGGCGCTGCTGAAAGCGACCCGGCCGGAAACGATTGCCGAGAAACCAGTTGTGGACCCGGCCTGGGAGAAATTTGTTGGTCGCTACGCGGATCCGTGGGGTTGGGAGTACGAGATCCTGATTCTCGGTGGGAACCTGGTCGAATTCGGCTATGACTATCCGCCGGACGAAAAAGCTTCTGCCGGCTACACGATCCTGACTCCTGTTGAAGGGACGACTTTTCGCAGGCCTGACAACGAAAAGATGACCTTCGAACTCGACGACGACGGTGCGGTCGTGCGCATCAAAAGGCGCAACGACTACATCTTTCCTACGAAACGCTGAGGACACTGAGATGAACCATCCCTTTGACGCATTTACCTACCGTGACGGTGTGCTCTACGCGGGCGATGTTCCCGTGACCGGGATCGCCGAGGCTGCCGGAACGCCGACCTTCGTCTATTCCGCCGATGCAATCCGGTCGTCCTATCGAAGGATCGAACGGGCCTTCGCACCGATCGGCGCCAAACTCCATTACGCGGTCAAGGCGTCGTCCAATATCAATATCCTGCGCCTGCTTCGAAAAGAGGGCGCCGGCATGGACGTGGTCTCCGGTGGCGAGCTCGAGAGGGCCTGGCTGGCCGGCACGCCGATGGACGAGATTGTTTTTGCCGGCGTCGGCAAGACCAGGGCCGAACAGAAGGCTGCCCTCGATGGTCGCTGGAGCCCTCTCAAGGATGCGGCCGAGCGTCTGGGTGGCAGAAACATCGAAGGCCGCGGTCCCGTCGGCCTGTTCAACGTGGAGAGCGAGAGCGAGTTGGAAGTCCTCGCCGAGGTTGCGGCCGAACTCGGAGTCGTGGCACGGGCGTGTATCCGGGTCAATCCGGATGTCGATGCCCGAACCCACGAGTACACCACCACCGGCAAGGAAGAGAACAAGTTCGGCGTTGCGGTGGCCCGGGTGCCCATTCTCTTCGAGGCCTTCAAGGACAATCCGTCGGTCGAGTTGATCGGTCTCCACGTACATATCGGTTCGCCGGTACGCGAGACCGAGCCCTTTGAGTCTGCGGTTCGGATACTCCTGGAGTTGATCGATCGGCTCGAAGGCGCCGGACATGTCATCAAGGTTCTGGATCTGGGTGGCGGTTGGCCGATGAACTATACGGATGGAGAATCTCCGGATATCGAGACTTTCGCCGAGGCGTTGAATCCGATGCTGGAAACGCGCGCCAAGAATGGTCTGCAGATCGTACTGGAACCGGGTCGGTCGATCATGGCCAACGCCGGGGTTCTGCTGACGCGCGTGCATCACGTCAAGGAGGGCCGCCGCAAGCGATTCGTCATCTGCGATGCGGGCATGCACACCTTGATTCGTCCCGCCTTCTACCGGGCCTATCATTTCGTGTGGCCTGCGCAGGTCGAGGCGGGCCATGTGCCGCCTTCGGCGATGGAAAAGCTCGACCTTCCCGATCTCCACCCCAGCGACGTCGTCGGCCCGATCTGTGAGACCGGGGATTTCCTGGCGCGGGAGCGGGATCTGCCCAAGGTCCAACGGGGCGATCTGATGGCCGTTTTCTCAGCCGGCGCCTACGGCATGTCCATGAGCTCGAACTACAACGACCATCCACGGTGTGCCGAGGTTCTGGTCGACGGGGAGCGGGCCGTGCTGATCAACAGGCGCCAGGATCAGGCGTCGTTGCTGGAGACCGAGATGGGGCCGAGGGAGCTTTGAGGGCAAAGGATGAAGGCTGAAGGCTGAAGGAGGAAAACGGCGTGATCGGCGGTGGGGCTGATTCGTTCTCGGTCCGTGTTATGTTCGCTCAATGATCGAGGCTTTGAGACACAACCCATTGGAGGCGGCCCGAGATCTCCTTCCCTGGATGATCGACATCCGCCGTGACCTTCACCAGCATCCTGAACTGGGCCTGGAAGAGCATCGGACCAGTGCCAGGATCCAGAGTCTGCTGACCGAGATGGGGGTCGAGTTCCGGGCTGGGCTGGGGGGCACCGGGGTTCTTGGCCTGATCCGGGGCGAGAGTGGGGGCAAGGTCGTGGCCCTGCGGGCGGATATGGACGCCTTGCCTCTCGAAGATCAGAAAGAGGTTGACTACAAGTCCAAGGTCCCGGGCAAAATGCACGCATGTGGGCACGATGTCCATACGACGATGCTCCTGGGCGCCGCTCGCTTGCTGATGGAGCACAGGGCTTCCCTGCCCGGAACCGTGAAGTTGCTCTTTCAGCCGGCGGAAGAAACGGTGGGCGGGGCCAAACTGCTGGTCGAGGCCGGGGCTCTCGAGAACCCCAAGGTGGATGCGATCTTTGGCCTTCACGTCGATCCGGCATTGGACGTCGGCAGAGTTGGACTTCACTTCGGGCAGCGCAACGCCTCGTCCGATAACCTCAAGATCATAGTGCACGGCACGTCGGCCCACGGCGCCTATCCCTGGGAGGGTGTTGATGCCATCGTGGCGACGGCCCAGGTGATCAACGCGATCCAGACCATTGTCAGCCGACAAATCGATGCCCGGGAAGCCGTCGTCATCACCGTGGGCATGATCAACGGCGGTACGCTGGGGAATATTGTGGCTGATCGGGTAGAGCTGATAGGCACCGTGCGCTGTCTGACCCAGGAGGTCCGCCGATTGGTGCTCCAGCAAATTCGGGAAAGGGCCGAGGGTGCCGCGCGTGGAATGGGCGCCCGGGCGGAGGTTGTCATTGAGCCCAGTTATGACCCGGTCGTCAACGACGACGGATTGCTCGGGATCGTGCGATCCAATGCCCAGGAATTGCTTGGCGAGGAGAACGTCGTCGTCTTTCCCAGACCCAATATGGGTGTAGAGGACTTCGGCTTCTACTTGAGTGAAACTCGGGGCGCCTACTTCTCCCTAGGTGTGCGCAACGAGGAACGCGGCATCGTGCACCAGGTTCACCACGGATTGTTCGACGTGGACGAGAGCGCAATGGCCTATGGCGTCGCCTTGCAGGTTCTCAATGCACTGGAAGTTTTAACCTGATGCTGAACAAGGTCTGGGGCGGGTTCTTCTTCGCAGCCTTCGCGATCGGCATGGTGAAATCCCTGGTTTTCGGAGACTACGAGGTCTGGGCACTGATGGTCAGCGCCGCGTTCGAGATGTCCAAGGTTGGGTTCGAGATCGCCTTGGGTCTGACCGGCATCATGTGCCTGTGGTTGGGCATCATGCGACTGGGGGAGAAGGGCGGCGCCGTCGACATCCTGGCCCGTGCCTTCGGCCCTTTGCTCAGGCGGCTCTTTCCGGGAATTCCGGAAGGCCATCCGGCGATGGGTTCCATCGTCATGAACATGGCGGCCAACATGCTGGGGTTGGATAACGCAGCCACCCCGCTGGGGCTCAAGGCGATGAAGGAGCTCCAGGAACTCAATCCCGACCCGGAACAGGCCACTGACGACCAGATCCTCTTTCTGGTGGCCAATACCTCGGCCGTGACCGTCATCCCGGCCACGATCTTCGTCTACCGGGCGCAGATGGGGGCGGCCGATCCCACCGACGTGTTCATTCCAATGTTGATCGCCACCTTCTGCTCCACGATGGTCGGACTGATCGTCACTGCGTCGGTTCAGCGCTTGCGGCTCTGGAATCCGGTCATCCTGGCCTATCTCGGCGGATTGACCGCCCTGGTCATCGCCATGATCGTTTATTTTTCAAGGCTGGACCGCGAGGCGATGCAACTGCAGAGTTCGGTACTCTCGAACTTCGTGATCTTCTCGGTGATCGTCAGTTTTATTTTTCTGGCGGCTCGCCGTCGCCTGCCGCTCTACGACACCTTTGTGGAAGGGGCCAAGGAGGGGTTCAACGTTGCGGTCGGCATCATTCCCTATTTGGTAGCGATGCTGGTCGCCATCGGAATCTTCCGGGCCAGCGGTGCGATGGATCTCCTGCTTGACGGTGTGCGGTGGGGCGTCGGGATGACGGGAGTGGATACCCGCTGGGTCGACGCACTGCCCACGGCGATCATGCGTCCCCTGTCGGGAAGCGGGGCGCGGGGTCTGATGCTCGAGACCATGGAGGCACACGGCGCCGACTCTTTTGTAGGGCGTCTGGTCAGTGTGATCCAGGGCAGTACGGAAACCACCTTCTATGTGCTCGCTGTCTATTTCGGTTCCGTTGGGATTCGTCGGACACGCCACGCTCTGGCCTGCGGTCTCGCGGCCGATGTGGCGGGCGCCGTCGCCGCGATCCTCGTGTGCTATCTCTTCTTTGGGTGAATGTGGACTTCCGTCCCGGGCTGAGGTACCCTCTTCTCAGCTTTATGGACATATGCGTCAGAATTTCTCTTTTGGGGCCGGCCATTTGCGCCGGGACTTTGTCGGGAGTCATATCCGACCAGGCTGTTTCAGGACAGAAAGTGTTTCTGAAGCCTTGGTTGTGGAGGCAGTTCTGAAAGGCCCAAAGCCCCGCGCAGACTCCGCTCCGGATGGCCGGGTGTGGGGCGCCCTCGCGACGGAGGCTTCGAATCCTTCCACCGAGAACCTCGATACTCTCTCCACCGAAGAGGTGGTCTCCCTGATTCTGGAAGAAGACCGGCGTGGCCTGGAAACGGCTCTTCGAAGTCGTGAGGGCATCGCTCAGGCCGCCCGCTGGGTTGCGGAGACGATTGATGGTGGTGGAGGCGTGGTCTTTGCCGGCGCCGGAACCAGCGGCCGTCTCGGGATTCTGGAGGCCTCCGAATGCCCCCCGACGTTCGGGACCGGTCCGGAACAGATTCGGGCGGTCATCGCCGGCGGCCGCGAAGCTACCTTCCTGGCTCGGGAAGGCGCCGAAGATATCCTCGAGGATGGCGCCGACGCCGTAGGAGATCTCGGGGCCGGCGATCTGCTGATCGGATTGTCGGCCAGTTCGGCCACCCCGTACGTTCTCGGTGCACTGGCGGCGGCGCGGGATCGTGGCGCCCGGACTGTTCTGCTGACCTGTGCCCCGCCCGGCGCCCTCTCGGAGGTCGCTGATCTCGTCCTGGCGCTTGACACCGGTCCCGAGGTACTGACCGGGTCCACGCGGCTCAAGGCCGGTTCGGCCACGAAGGCTGTGCTTAACGCCATCACGACCTCTGCGATGGTACGCCTCGGCAAAGTCTACGGAAATCTGATGGTCGATCTCAGTGTCGGCTCAGACAAACTCCGGGACCGGGCCCTCCGCATCATCGAGGCTGCAGGAGAGGTTTCCCGTGAGCAAGCAGGTCAACTCTACGAGGCCGCCGACGGGCAGGTCAAGACAGCGGTCGTCATGGCCCTGTGTGACCTGGGCGTGAAGCCTGCGCGAGATCGCCTGCGGGAGGCCGGAGGTCATGTCAGGCGGGCGCTGTCGGGCCGGATTGGTGCCGAGAAAAACGGTGTGTCCCATGAGTGAAAGGCCAATTTCCGTGGTCCCAATTCCGGCTCCGATTTCGGGGTCGAGGATTTGTTTTATTTATTTTTTTGAGGGAAAGAAAAAGGAGGAAGCATGAGAAAGTTTGTTGTTGTTTTTGTGGGGATCTTCCTGCTCTGTTCGGTGGTGAACGCCCAGCAGACACAGACAGGATCGATCTCCGGAACCATCATTGCGGACGGTCAGCCCCTACCCGGAGTGACCGTGCAGGCCACCTCGGACGTCCTGCCCAAGGCACGGGTCGCGATGACGTCCGCAAACGGACAGTACAGGTTTGCGGTGTTGCCGCCTGGGACCTACGAACTGACCTTCACCATGCCGGGAATGGCGACGGAGAAGCGCAGCATGATGGTCCTTTTGCAGCAGCATTCCATGATCGATGTCACCATGAAGACCGCCGAATTCGAGGGCGAGATCACGGTGACTGCGGAGACCACAACCATCGACATCGAGTCTGCGGAAATCAAGGTTGCAATCTCCGACGACGTCATCGAGTCGCTGCCGGTGGGGCAGGAGTATCGGGATCTGGTCAAATTGATTCCCGGTGTCATGTACACCGAGAACACGGTTCGTGGTCCCAGCGCCGGTGGCAGCGGCCAGGACAACGTCTACGAGTTTGACGGAGTCAGCGTCAACCTTCCGATGTTCGGAACACTCTCTGCCCAGCCCGCATCCCACGACATCGAGCAGATGGCAGTGGTCAAGGGTGGCGCCAACGCCATCGGTTTCAACCGCTCCGGAGGTCTCCTGATCAACACCCTGAGCAAGTCCGGGACCAACCGGTTCAGGGGTGAGGTCAGCTACCAAATCCAGAGCGCCGGCATGACCGGTGAACTCGACGAAGATATTGACGTGGAATACGACGAAGACAGTGACTGGACGGTTGCCAACATCGGTGGACCGGTGATTCCGGGGATGTTGAATTTCTACGCGTCCTACTATCGTCCCACCGTCGGCCGAGACAACCGTGCCAACCTCTATGGCGATGTGCCGAACTTCGACAGTACACGGGACGAGTTCTTCGGAAAATTGACGTTCACGCCGACCGAAAGTCTGATGTTCAGCGGCAGCTATCGTGACTCCGACACAGACCAGTCCGGACTGGGCGTCTCAGGGGAGGCTTCCGCAGGTTCGATTTCCTCCGGTGATGACGCCACCTTGAACATTACGGTCCTCGAAGGTACCTGGGTCATCAACGACAACAGCCTGGTTTCGGCCAAGTACTCAAACTTCAGCAACGATGGGGGTTCCCGTCCGGACAACGTTTTCGATTTTGACATTGCTATCGACGGCAGCGTGCCTCTTGACGTGGCCAACCTCGATCAGCAGGGTCTGTTCCTGGTGCCGCTGGAGATTGATGGCGAGGACGACTACAACGCATTTATCGCCCCGCTGATCGCCCAGTACGGCTACATGGACGATGGCGGTCCGCAAGGTGGTGGATTGATCGGCGGCGCCAGCACGTTCGATGAATATGACTACGCCAACGAGAGCTTCCAGGCCGGCTATGACTATTTCTTCGGTCAGAATGTGCAACATTCCCTCCATGTCGGCTACAAGTCGTCTTTGGGTGAGGAGGACCTGAATCGGAGCTCGAATGGTTGGGGTTACATCACTACGATTGGCGGCATTGACCAGACGGATGAGGGAGAGTCGATTTACTACCGGGCGCGCTTCCAGCAGATGAGTCTGGGAGAAATCGAGCCCATCCACTCCGAGTTCAAAAGCCAGGACATCGAGATCAACGACATCATCAAGGTCAACAACTGGACCTTCAACCTTGGCCTGATCTTCAGTAACGACAAGATGTATGGACAGGGCCTGAAGAAGGCGCCGGGAACCGTCTCCGGCTTCGAGCTCGCCCCCGGGAACATATACCTGATGAAAGAGATCGATTTCAGCGAGACGGTCTCACCCCGCTTCGGTGCAACCTGGAGCCCCAACGGCAAGGACTCTCTTTATGCGAGCTATGCCCGCTACTATCCGGCCGCAAGCTCCCTGCCGCGGGCGGCATCCTGGGCACGGAATCTCCGCAGGGAAATCGATGCCTACTTTGACGCCGACGGCAATTTGATCGATGTCGCCCCCTTGAGGGCTTCCTCCGGGAAGGTCTTCCAGGAAGGCATCGACCCGCGGTCCATCGACGAGTATCTTGTCGGCTACTCCAAGCAGATCTCCGACTCGTGGACCGGGCGTGTTCATTTCCGTCACCGCAAGGGTCAGGATTTCTGGGAAGATACCAACAACACCGCACGGTCGGCCTACGATGCGCCGGAACCGATTTCGCATGACGACTACGTCCCCAATCTGGACGAAATTCGGGCCGAAATCGGTGGATCCTCCTACGTTATCGCCGAACTCGACGGCGCGTTCACGAAGTACTACGAAGTCAGCACAGAGGCCGAGTGGCGTGGGGAAAATGCGTTCTTCCGCGCTTCTTATGTCTGGAGCCACTACTACGGTAACTTCGACCAGGACGGCACCTCCGATTTCGCTGGGGGTGACTTCAACACCTTCATCGGATCCTCGTACATAGCCGACGGGGCAGGCCGCCAGTTGTGGCAAAACCGCGAGGGCAACCTCCATGGTGATCGGCGTCACCAGTTGAAGATGTACGGCTATTATCAGACCGGTTGGAGAGGGACTTTTGGCGCCTACGCCGTTTATCAGTCGGGCGAGCCGTGGGAGATGTTGGGCCGGACATCCTACTACCAGGGTACCTGGTTCAGAAGCCGTTACGCCGAAGCGGCGGGTTCTCGTACGAGTCCAGCCCACTACCAAATCGATCTCAGCTATACCCAGGACTTCCCGCTGGGTGATCGGTTCAACATCCAGCTTCGAGGTGACGTCTTCAACGCATTGGACAACCAGACGGGTTACAACCCCCAGAGCTGGGAGGGCGACCCGAATTTTGGGGAGCCGAGGTCCTATTACAAGCCCCGGCGTTTCCAGTTTGCGGTGAGGCTCCAATTCTAGAAATTTCCTGGGTGTGAGCCCTGGACCAACCGGAGCCGGGATCTGACGATCCCGGCTCCTTTTGCAATTCGTCGGACGAATTGCATGGGTCAGGTTCCGAGAACCCTCTCTACCCGACGCGCGATGCTGGTCCAGATTTCATAGGGGATGGTGTCGCAGAGTTCGGACAATTCCCACGCTTCGATGGTGCCGCTCCCCAGTTCGCCCTGCTGGGCGCCCAGGAGGACGGCCTCGTCCCCGACCCGGATTCGATCGTCGACAAGCACCGAGATCAGATCCATGCTGACCCTGCCGATCACCGGGAAGGCGCCGCCACGGATCAAGACCCTGCCTCGATTTCCCAGACTCCTGCGGAACCCGTCGGCATAGCCGACCGCCAAGACTGCCACCTGCACCGAATGTTCAGCCTCCACCTTCCAGGCGCCTCCGTAGCCGACGGATTCCCCAGGAGCCATGGTCCTCACTTCAAGCACTCGGGTCGTCCACTGACCCACAGGGGCCAGGCATTTTCCCGCAGGCGAGTCGTGCAGCATTCGTGACGGTGCGGCGCCGTAGAGCATCACTCCCGGTCGAACCACGTGGGTTCCACTGCCGATATCGGTCCGGCCCAGGCCTCGTTGCAAGAGCGCGCCACTGTTGCACGAGTGGATTGAAACGCCCCGAATCAGATCGTCAGGGAATTGAGACACCATTCGTCGAAAGTTCATCTCCTGGTCAAGGGTCGGCCCCAGATCCTGCTCGTCCGATGAGGCGAAGTGGGTGAGGATCCCGACAACGCGGAGGCTGGGGACCGAACGGATGATCGAAATGACGTCCGGAAGCATTGGCTCCTGAATGCCCAATCTTCCCATCCCGGTATCCAGTTTGAGTTCCACGGGGAATGGGGCCGCATCCCCGAGGTGATCAACGAGCAGACGTAATTCGTCCAGGGAGGAGATCGCCGGGATGAGCCCTGCTTCCCTGAGAGCGGCAACGGAGTCGGGATTTCCCCAGTTCTTGGCCCGGCTCATGACGAAAACCGGAAATTCGTCTTTCAGGTACGAACGGATCTGGAGTCCCTCTTCCAGAGTGGCGACTCCCAACTCGTCGGCGTTGTCCACGAACACCTCAATCAGCGGCTCAACGCCATGACCGTAGGCGTCGGCCTTGACCATCGCCCTGACCCTCGCTCCCGAAGGCGCCCACTTTCGGGCCAGGGAGAGGTTGGCGGCCAAGGCTTTGGGATCGAGGGTCAATAGGCTCACGGTGTCTCCTACCACGTGCGTGTGACCTTGAGCAGACCCCGGGGGGTTTCCGGATCGTATCCCTTGGCTCGGGTCAGGTGATAGCAGAACAACTGGGCAGGGACGATACTGACCAACGGGCTGAGCCACTCGGGGAGGTCGGTCGGCAGTGGGAGCGGAGTTGTGGCCCGGTCGAGAGCTCGTGGGTCGTTCGACACCACCACGAGTTCTGCTCCATGCTTTTCGACCAGGATGGAGAGCAGGGAGTTGACATCGTCAAACACCGCGCCTCGTGGGGCCACGGCCAGTACGGGGAATCCGTGGGAGATGATGGCGATGGGACCGTGCAGAAAATCTGCGGAAGAATACGGCTCGGCGACCACATAGGTCATTTCCTTGAGTTTTAGGGCCCACTCGAAAGCAGTCGCATAGTTGTAGCCGCGTCCGATGACGACGCATTGGTTCATGTATCGATACCGCTGGGCTGCCGATTTGATCGTTGGTTCGAGACCCAGGGTCTCTTCCACCAAATGGGGCAGGCGCTCGAGCGCCTCGAAAAGCTGCGGGTCATCCTTCATCGCTGCCGACAACAAGGCGATTGCCAGGAGCTGCGTTGTGTAGGTCTTGGTGGCGGCGATGGCTTCTTCGGGGCCGGCCCCTGTATCGAGAACCATCTCGGCCTGCTTCGCCAGCGGCGAGGATGGGTCGTTGGTGATAGCCAGCGTCAAGGCGCCCTGCCGTCGGCCTTCGGTGATGACGGAGACGATGTCGGGCGACTGGCCCGACTGTGAGATGCCCACCACGAGGTGCCCCTCGAGATTGGGGGGTGTTTCGTAGGCAGTAAACAGTGATGGCGCCGCCAGGGCCACCGGTAGCCGGTTCATGGAACCAAAGAGGTATTTCGCATAGAGACCCGCGTTGTCCGAGGTGCCGCGGGCGGCGAGGAAGATTGACCGCACCCCTCGATCCCGTAGGGTCCGGGCCATTTCACCGGCATGGTCTTTTTGGGTCCGAAAGAGGCGATCGAGGACCGCCGGTTGCTCGAAAATTTCCGATCTCAGGCTCATGGCGCCCAGTTCTCTTTGGTGTTTTCTTCGGGTGTGATCGGCGTCGCCGAGAACTCGACCTCGGTCACGCCGGCCCTCTCGGAATGGACGTCTTCCACCTTGACCCGCAGTTGGTAGTCTCCCGGTCGGATGAAGCGTTCGAAGAGCAGGTCCAGCCGGTCGGGGGCGGCAGGAACCGTGAACATGTAGCGAAAACGATCCACCATCCGGCCCTCGCGCGAAATTTCACCGACCACGTCGAGCTGAACGGTCTCGGTGTCGCCGACCTCGGCTCGTCCGAGTTCCTCGCTTGCCAACGACACCGAAAAACTCATCTGGACCTTGCCTCCCTGTATGCCGAGGGGTTCCTGGATTATCGAGAGTTTCAGAGGCTCAGCATTGTCGGGCAGAAGAGCCGAGAAATCCATGAATCTGGCCGACGATGACTCGGGGCCGGCTTCTTCGGCGGAAGGCAAGCGGCTCATACTTGAGAGACTGGCCGGGTCGGGGCCCCAATACTCTGCCCTGCCCAGAAGAATCATCAGGGTGTCACTGTCGAAGCACTGATTTTCCGGGGCGTCAACGGGTGAGGATGCCAGCAGTCTCTGGGTCCAGGCGGCGGGTTTGTACAGCGATTGGCGCCCTTCAAACGAGTTCCACAGAAGCCAGGGACCGACACCATTGGGTTGGTAGAAGAGCACTACGACGTCTTGACCCATGGCCGGAAGCTGCTGCCAGTACCAGAACTGAAGGGGGAAGAAGACCTGGTAGCAGCGTGATTCTTGAACATCGTCAGGCGGGCCCTGGATCAGCAGGATGCGAGCCCGAAGTCCGGTTGTTCTTCCGAACTCCTCCCGGCAGAGCTGAAGCCGCTGGTGGTACATTTGCCGGAAATCCACACCGTGCCCGGTCTGTCGTCCCCAGAGGTCCCACAGCCTTTCGGCAAACGCCTGCCTCTGGGCATCCGACTCCAGTTTCAAAAAAGCCTCGCGCTGCTCCTTGGTGATCAGAGGATAAACCTCCTGATCAATCCAGACCTGCCAGTTGTCGGGGAGTTTCTTCACCTCTTCGGCCTGCCCTGGAGGAGGTAAGATTGCAAACAGGGCGGCTGCGAGGAAGAGCGGCACCGCCCGGCGGAGCAATGCGTCCATCAGCGGCTGTGTCTTTTCGCCGTTATATGTCTTCCGTTTCACGCCTTCAGAATATCCTATCTGAGCGCGTTCCGGGGGGATTCAAGGCTCGGCTTGACCACTGACCATTCTGCTAAACTCCGCGCGGAGGTACTCCCTTGAAACGATGTGTATTCGGCCTGCTGGTTCTTCTCATGGTTGTGGCAGTTTTTGCCGAGGATGAGAAGGAGTCCGGGTTGACTCCCGTCGGCGGCCTGACCTTCGCAGACGAGTTCGAGCTGACCGTGGTCAACGTGATGGCCCACGTCACCGACAAGAAGGGCAATCTGGTGACCGACCTGACGAAGGATGACTTCAGGATCTTCCAGGACAGGCAGGAGAAGGAGATTTCCAACTTCCAGCTGTACACCGAGGCGGTGTACGAACAGTACGCTGCCACATCGGCCAAATTGCCGCCGGGGATGCCCCTTCCGGAGTCCACGATTGAGCTGCAGCCGGTGAATATGGTCGTCTATATCGACCACGACAACATTCATCCGCTCGACCGCAACCGGGTGCTGCGCAACGTCCGCGAATTTGTCGCCGAGAATCTCCGTCCACCGATGCAGATGATGGTGGTCGAGAGTACTCTCGGGAATTTGAAAATCCTCCAGTCCTTCACCTCAAATTCCCGAGAGGTTCGTGATTCTCTGAGAGGGATGACTTCCCGTGCGGGCGGGCGGCCGGAGCGCGACTCGGCTCGCCAGGGTGTGCTCGAACGAATGCAGTACGAGATCGAGAACTACGGCCGGGCCTCGGGCCTGGCTGTCCGGGGAACTCGCTCCTATAAAGAGATGATGACCTACGCTGAAGAGGAGGCTCACAACGTGATGTTCTCCATCGACAGGTTGCGTGAGGTTGTGACCTTTCTGGCCGGTATGCCGGGGAGAAAGTCGGTACTCTATATCTCCAACGGACTTCCAATGGTCCCCGGATTGGACCTCTTCAACGCGTTCGCCGATGCCTATAATGACCCCACGATCCTTACCGAGACCCAAAGGTTCGACCGGTCATCCGCCTTCAAGTCTGTGATCGCCGCGGCGAACTCTCAGAATGTCTCTTTCTACACCATTGGCGCCGGCGGGCTTGAGGTGGTGGGCATGTCGGCCAACGAATACCGCGGGAACCGGGGGCCGCTGGTGAGCTCCTTGGGCACCGAGACCTATGTGGAAAGCCTGCGCTACATGGCGAGAGGGACCGGTGGTTTGGCGATCACAAAGACCAACGATTTCGACGCCGGCCTCAAGCGAATCGAGGACGATCTTTATACCTACTACTCGCTCGGCTACCCGCTTGTTCAGACGGGTAGGGACAAGGTACATCACATCAAGGTCACCCTCCCGGGCCACCCGGAGCTTGTCATCCGGTTTCGAAGGAGTTTCGTCGAGAAGTCGCTGGAGACCCGAGTCCAGGACAGGACGCTGGCAGGCTTGCTCCATGACCTCGACGAGAACCCCATGGATCTCGAATGCGTGACCGGTATGGCGACACCGGCGGCCAACGACCTCTGGATGGTCCCGATGGCTGTCTCCTTCCCGATTGAAAGGATTGCTCTGCTGCCCGAGGGTGAGTACTACGTCGGCAGAGTCGTAATATTTGCCTCGACACGCGACTCGGACGGGAAAAGGTCGGAAATGGTCAGTCAGGAGAGTGAGATCAGGCTTCCCGCAAGCATCTATCAGCAGGTCCGGGACAGCCGTTTCGACATTGACCTCAGCCTCCTGATGGAGGCCGGTTCCTACCGTGTGGCCATCGGCCTGATGGACCAGATCACCCGGCAGGCCAGCTACCAAACGATCACCACTGTCATTTCGTCACGGTGACGCAGGGAGGTGTTGCCGGCATGTTCCAGGGAGACAGCTCGAACGGAAACATGGTCAGTGCATCCTGTCCGTATTCGCGGCTGCCGGTGAGGATCCGGCCGGAGTGGACCGGCATTCCCCTGGGTGGAGACCACCAGATGACGATGTGGTGGATCGGGGAGCAGATTCTCTCTACCCAACCGACCGGGTTTGTCCGGGAGGCTTCAACGAAGGAGACCCTGGCCAGGATTGAAGAGGCCGTACAAGTTTCTGTTGCTGCCGGTCTGCCGTTCGTCTGGGTTGCCGACTACTCGGGCATGTCGGGGATCACCATGGGTGCCCGCAAGCTCTTCGCCTCGGAGATTTCAAGGTGGCCGCGACTTCGGGCCTTGATCCTCTTCGGGGTGTCCCCCTTCTATTCGGCCGCGGTTCGACTGGGAATCAGGCTCAAACTCGTGCCCTTCCCGGTTCACATCGTTGGATCCTATCAAGAGGCGATCGAGGTAGCGACCTCGATCCTCCGGTCCCTGCCATCGAGCGAACGACCTGCTCTGATCCCTCCGGTAATCCTCACCGACGAGAGGTGGAAGCTCGAACTGGACGGCTATTCCATTCGATTTGAAGTGATTGACGGGTCGATTCTGCACTCGTTGCAACAAGGACGCGTCAGGGAGGAACACCTCGACCCGATCTTTGAACTGCGTGACGAGGTTCTGCATGCATCTGGTCTGAAGGGCAAGCCTTTTTCCATTCTTGCTGGAATGGAAAACGTCGAGAAGTCCAGTCACGCCGGGAGGCTGGGATACGTTCGCCGCATGGCGAGGTGGTACCACGAGAATCCGTTTGACGTCGAGGTGTTCTATGGCCTGAATTCCCTGATGGGTACGGTGATCAAGGTGACGGCGGGCCTGGTTCCGTTCAAGGTCCATGTATCGAAGACCTTCGAGGAGGGGTTGGAATACATTTCGGGTTTTGTTTCGGCCGGTCGGGATAGAGCATCGAGTTCCGGTCTTCAGCAGCAGGCAAGAAGCCGGCGTCAAGACGGGGTGCCTCAAGAAAAAATTGATCAACTTCTGAAAGTGCTTGGGGCAATCAGTTGGGACACGGACGACGAATTGAATCTGGAGACTGTTGACCCCTCCGATCCCCTCGCCCTGGTATACGAAGCGATCAGCCTGGTCAAGACCGAGATTGACGATTTGCTCGCCCGACAGGAGAGCGATGCCGTCGAGCGCCGCCGGCTCCAGGATCGATTGGCAAGGTCGGAGAAGATGGAAGCGGTAGGTCTGTTGGCGGGCGGTGTGGCCCATGACCTCAACAACATCCTTTCCGGCATCGTCAGTTACCCTGAACTGCTGCTGATGGACGAGGCATTGAGCCCGGAAGCAAGGCGCAGGGTCCATTCCATCAAGAAGAGTGGTGACCAGGCGGCGGCCGTCGTCAAGGATCTGATGGCGGTTTCTCGGGGCGCCGCTACCAAGACTGAGCCGGTTTCTCTCGGCGCTGTCGTCATGGAGTATTTGGGATCTCCGGATTATTCCGCGATGTCATCCAAATATCCAGGGGTCACTCTCGACAGTCGGATTGGCGAGGCGCCGGCCCTGATTTCGGGGTCAGTGGTACATCTTCGGAAGGTCGTCGCAAACCTGGTGGCCAACGCATTTGAGAGTTTTGAAGAGGATTCCAAGGAAGGACGAGTGTTTGTCGAGACCTTCCTTCGCCATTTCGAGGCCGAGCGATCCTGTGGTCCCGACGGGGTGCCGGAGGGTGACTCAGTGGTCCTGCGGGTTGTGGACAACGGCCCGGGAATCGCAGCGGAGCACCGGGAGCGGATCTTCGAGCCGTTTTTCACCAAGAAAATCATGGGCAGGAGTGGAACGGGCCTGGGGCTGACCGTCGTCTGGAACATCGTCCAGAACCACGGTGGCTTCATCGATCTCGCTTCAGGTGAGGAGGGAACCTCATTTGACATCTATTTTCCGATCACCATTGAAAGTCTCCCCGAGAGGCACGAAGGGGTGCCTCTGGAACAGCTTCGTGGCACGGGTCAGAGGATTCTGGTCGTCGACGATGTGGCAGCGCAGAGAGAGATTGCGGCGGCCCTGTTGGTCCGCCTCGGTTATCAGGTTGAGACGGTTCCAAGTGGAGAGTCCGCGATCGAGCGACTCGGGCACGAGGCGTTCGATCTTCTCCTGCTGGACATGTTGATGGAACCCGGGCTCAACGGCCGAGAGACCTACGAAAAAATCCTGGAGATCCGTCCGGGACAGAAGGCCGCGATTGCCAGCGGATTCTCACAGGACGAGGAGGTCCGGAAGGCTTTGGCCCTCGGTGCCGACGCCTTTATTGCCAAGCCATACTCGTTGGAGGAGGTCGGAGTGGCTGTCCGGGATGTGTTGAAAGGGTGAAGAGTGAAGAGTGAAGGATGAAGGGTGAAGAGTGAAGTGTGAAGGGTGAAAGATGAAGATTAGAATTCCTCGGTGGCTGAAAATTCTTGTGATCGTTGTCGTTGTCGTCGTTCTTCTGATTGGCGTCGGCTTGCTTGGTGTTGGGTGGTATGTCAAGAACCAGATGCTGGACTCCGGTGGTCCGTTGTCTCCGGTCCAGGCGGCCTACGATGTACGGCACTACCGCATCGACATCGGGGTGAGGCCTGAGTCGAAGACGATCGAGGGCCGGACGACTGCAACGGTCGAAACGGTGGCGCCGTTGGCCCAGTTCGAAATCAACCTTGATCACCACCTGACGGTGGCCGAAGTTGCTGTCGACGGGATCGCCGCCGAGTTCGAGCACGACAACGGTCTCATCCGGGTTTCACTGAAACCGGCCTGGGGCGCCCACGAACGTCACAGCGTGCAGATTGACTACGGAGGCAAGCCGAAGGTGGCCCTGAAACCACCGTGGATCGATGGTTTCGTATGGTCCGAGACACCGTCGGGCGCCCCGTGGATCGGTGTCACCGGGCAGGGAGACGGTGGTGACAACTGGTGGCCGTGCAAGGACCACCCTTCGGATGAGCCGGACGAGGGCATCGACATTACGCTGACAGTGCCTGATGACCTCGTCGGTCTTTCGAATGGTCGAAAGATGGCTGAGAGGGACAACGACGACGGCACGATCACGACTGAATGGCACGTCTCCTACCCGATCAACAACTATCTTGTGACGCTGAATATTGCGCCCTATGTGCCGATCGAAGAGCCCTATCACGGTGTCGATGGCACTCTCAATGAGACGCTAATCTTCTGGTCTCTGCCCGAGAATGTCGACGAGGCCCGCATCATGTGGCGCCAGATGCCGCGAATTCTTGAGGTGTTTGGAAAATACTTCGGCGAGTACCCCTTCTTCGAGGACAAATTCTGGGTCGCCCATGCGCCCTACCTCGGCATGGAGCACCAGACCCTCGTGGCCTACGGTGATCAGTTTGAA
>JAUXDC010000091.1 GCA_030618605.1 Holophagae bacterium
TGCTTCGTCGATCAGAGTCTCCGGCGTCGCCAACCGGTCGAGATAACCGACCTGTAGGGCCATTTCCGGACTGGAGACCTCGGCCTGGGCCGTTGCCCTTTCGAGGAAAGGAGCGGCCAGTCGGGTTCGGGCCAGTTCGACACCGAAGATCGGCAAGGGCATGCCTATTGAGACCTCGGGCAGGCCGATTTGGAAGGGGCCGTCGACGCCGATACGGGAGTCGGCGGCCAAGAGGAGCAGGGCCCCTGCGGCCATCGCATGGCCGGTGCAGGCGACGACGATCGGTTTCTCGAAGGTGTAGACGCGCAGGAGGAAACCGGCGCCCGTGGTCACAAGATCTCGCATCGCCTCGGGGCCGCTCTGCATCACCTTGAGGTCGAAACCACCGGAGAGCATGCCGGCCCGTCCGGCGATCAGGACTGCCTTGGCGTCTTTGGCAGCGCGGTCCAGGCTGGCTTCAAGGGCTTCGATGACCTCGTAGGACAGTGCATTGGCCTTGCCGTCGTCGATCGTCACAACGGCAATGTCGCCCGATAGTTGATACCTTACTTTGTCGCTCATCGTTGTCTCCTTACGCTTTCTCAAGCAGGGCTTGACCCTTTTCAAAGAGGTCTTCGAGGGTGATTTCTCCGGCATCGACCCTGGCCAACAGGGCTCGTTGGGCCTTGTAGTCGGTATTTTCGATACCTGCGTGGCTCTGCAGCAGGCGCCAGGCCTTGCGGCGTTCGACGCAGAAGAGGGTCATCTGCCGTGACAGGCTCAAGTGGTCGATGCCGCCCTTTTCGTTCTCGACGGTGATCGTCACACCGAAATCCGGTACGAATGCACGGTGGTCTTCGATCAGGAATCGGCGGTTGACGATGTCGTCTTGCAGGATGCGTAGCATCATGGACTCGAGCGGAATCATTTTCGATGCCTCGTCCTCGGTCAATCGCGTGAAGTGGCGGCGGAAACGGGCTTCGGTCGCGGCCCAGTGGGCGACGGTGTAGTCGTATTTGCCCATCGTCTTGGAGTTGGCCTGCCACCAGTCGGTCTTCACCGAAGGGTTGCCCTTGAGGTTGATGGTCTCGGCGAAGGTCTCGCCATGGCCCGGGTTGAAGACGAACTCGGGCAGGCCGCGGGAATCACGGATTCGCTGGGCCTGGATGGTCGACATGTCGTCGCCGACCCCGTGTTCCGGCTGGCAGGTGGTGAAGGCCTGGAAGAAGGCCGTTCCTCGGTAAACCAGGCCGTCCAGGATGGCACGATAGAGCTTGGGGGCATTGGCCATAGAGATCTGGGCGAGGAAGGGTGAACCGTGGCCTGAGAGAAAGGCCTCGGCGACACTCTTCTTCTCGGTCAGCTTGCCCTGAGTGGCCTCGCCCAACTGGTTCATGTCGAATCCGCCGGGGCCGACCGACGAGTCGGAGTTCTGGCCTCCGGTGTTGGAGTAGACCTGTGTGTCCAACAGCAGGATGTTGACGTTGGGCCGATTCTGCAGCACGACCTTGGACGTGTTCTGGAAGCCGATGTCGCCCATGCCTCCGTCGCCGCCGACCGCCCACGCCTTGGGCAGTTCGGCGATCTCTTCATCGGTCATGAACGTGTCCGAGAAATGCGCCAGGTCGAAGGCCTCGGCGTCCGACAGGAGAGCATCGCTGTCCATCAGGGCTCGGGCCAGACGCTCCGGCACGATCGATCGTTTGGCATGGTCGTCGATGAAGCTCTCGCCGAAGAGCCATGCCACCGTGACGCCGTCCTGGAAGAGGGAGTTCATCCAGGGGTAGGGGTGGGGGTTGTTGGGAGGCGTCGAGCCGTAGACGGTGTTGCAGCCGGTGTGGCCGCCCATCGCCATCACCGACATTCCGTTGGCCAGTCGGCCGTCAATCGCCTGAATGTCGCGGTGGTTGAAGGCGTCCTGCCGGAGGACCGTCGCCATGGCGTCGATCATTTCTGCATCGGAGACCGGGTCAGCCTTCAGTCGAGCCTCGGTGTCACTGTCGTTCTCACCACCGCGTCCCATCAGCCGGGCGGCAACCGAGGTGCGGAAAACCTGAGCCGCTTGCGGGTGTGATAGGTCAAATGTTGCCAGACGCTTGAGCCCGTCTTCGGCCAGACGGTCGGCCAACGCGTCGAGGCGGTCGGCCTTGGCGTGGTAGAGCGGGCGAAGGTAGGCCTCGGTCAGGGTGGCAATGGCTCGAAGTACGCTTTTTTCGCCGCACCCGGCGCAGGCGCCGTCACCTGAGACCAGGGCATCGTAGTTGCGGCGGACCATCAAGTGGTTGCGCAGGGCTGCGGCGCGGGAATCCTGGGGATTTTCATCGTCGTAGAGTCCGAGGTACTTCTGGTCGGTATCTGCCAGAAGGTTGAAGAAACCATCGGCCGTCTGGTTCTTGGCGGTCAGGGCCTCGTCTTCCGGCACCATTCGGAGGGCATCGTGGCGGCCGCACTCGGTGACACACTCGCCGCAGCCCTTGCAGAGGTCGGAGACGAAGATCGAGAAGATGCCGCCGGCGCCCGGGTCCTTCTTCTCTTTGCCGGCGAAGATTGCCGTTGTGTTTGAGTAGGCAAGGGGCAGGGTGTCGATCACAGCCGTCAATTGATCGCGGCTTTCGGAGGGAATAGTCTCGAGCCCGGCCAGCTCCTCCCGGACGATGTCTTTGAATGGCTTCTTGTCTTTCGCCTTGACCGAAAGCAGCATGGCGGCGCGGGCGCGTTCTTCAACACCGCCGATTTCTCCCAGCAGTTTCAGGCGAGCCGTGCCGTCGGTGACGTAATGGCGGACAGCGGTTGCGAGGATGGTGCCGACATCCTGTGCCGTATTGGGCAGGGCGGTGTCGGGACAGGCGGCGATGCACTCCATGCATTGTGTGCAGTTCTCGGCGATGAAGATTGGAATCTCACGTCGGGCGCCGAATTTTGAGGCTGCTTCGCCGGTCCCTGCGGCGACCATGCCGACCGAAGCAAGGGTCGAGGCGGGCTGGTGATAGCCGAGACCCGCCCGGAACTCGCGATCAAAGGTCTCGCGACGCATCAGCGGGATGCGTTCCTCCTGCTCCGGAGGGGCGGTCAGTGGGCGGCAGTCTCCGCAGTCTGCCATCGGCAAAATGCCGGTTCCGCGCATCGAGGAGAGGTCGGGAGCATCCAGTTTGCCGTGGGCAACCTCGGTGACCAACTCGAAGCCCTGGGCCATCACCTGCATGTTGCTTTCGATTACCTTCTCGCCGAACCGGCCGAATTTTTTCTCATACTGTTCGCGAACCGTCGTCTTGAAGACGTCGGAATCGATCGCGTTGTTCCTCAGAAACGGTGAGACATTGAAAAAGGCGCCCAGGAAGGAGTTGCCCTGCATACGCAACTGGAGATCCTTGCGGGTCGTCGCCTCGCGGGCGATCCGGAACCCCGGCAGGGTGAAAATCCGGATGCCCTTGTCGAGGATTTCCTGTCGGTAGCGGGGGGGAATTCGTTGCCAGGCCATCTCCGGTGTCTCGTCCGACTCCCAGACAAAGGCGCCGCCCTCGACCAAACCGTCGAGGGGGTTGGTGTGGGAGAAGGCCTTGGGGTCGCAGCACAGAACAACGTCGACGTGGCGCAGGTCGCAGTTGGGTCGGATTCTCTCCGGCGCGACGACGAGGAAGTAAGAGGTTGGCGCCCCCTTCTTCTCCGAGCCGTACTTGGGATTGGCACTGACGTGGAGCACTTCTTTCTCGCGGCCGTGCTCGTCGACGGCGCCGTCCCTCTTGGCGATGAAGTTGCCCAGATCGCCGATGATCTCACTCAAGTTCTTGCCGGTTGTGATCATGCCCCAGCCGCCGATGGAATGGAGCCGGACGGCGATGGCGTCGTCAGGAAGCAGTGATGGCGTCTCTTCGGAACAGACCGCATAAGGGTGGTCGACGCCGAGCACGAAGTAGGAGGCGCCCTTCTCAGCCGTCAAGCCGTCCTGACGGGCTCGCCCTTCGGAGACCAGTTCGTAGGCGCCGAGGATGTGTTCGGGACGAAAATCTCGGCTGCCCAGACCGTAAACGCCTCCGAAAATTCTGGGCATCTGTTCCGGCGTCATCGCCGGCAGGTCCGAATGGGCGCCACCACGGCCGTTTTCGAGGGCTTTTGAAAACGCGGTCCGCAGGTCGCGCTGCATCGGTCCCGCGCCGGCCAGGGACTCGTCCGTTCGTTCAAGGACGATGACGTTCTTCCTGCCCGCCAAGGCGTTGATCAGTGCGGCCTCGGGGAAGGGGCGAATGACGTTGAGGTGGATCGAACCGACCTTGGCATTGCGGTTGGCGCGCAGGTAGTCGACGCCGGCCTCGATGTTCTCTGCCGCCGAGCCTATCGAGAGAAAGACGGTGTCGGCATCGTCCAGTCCGTAGGGGGAGAGAAGGCCGTAGGAGCGGCCGGTCAGTTCTGCGAATGCTTCAAAAGAGGCTTCGAGAAAGGGGAGGATTGCCTCGGAGAAGTTGTTGCGCCGGGCGACGACGCCGTTCATGTAGTGTTCCTGGTTTTGCACAGGTCCCAGAAGTATTGGATTGGTCAGATCGATCATCCGGGGAATCCGTCGCCGGGTCGGACCGAAGAGTACCTTTTGCGCCGGGGTGGGGCAGTCGATGATGTCATCGGGAGAGCCGAGAAATTGACGGATCAACTCCGCCTCGTGCATGACGAAGGTCCGCTCGAGGTGGGAGGTCAAGAAACCGTCTTGTGCGTTGATGCCCGGGTTGAGGGCCAACTCGGTGACCCGGCGCAGAATCAATGCTTGGTCGGCAGCCTGCTGAGCATCCTTGGCGAAGAGCACGATCCAGCCGGTGTCCAGTGCGCCGTAGATGTCGTCGTGGCCGCAGTGCACGTTGAGGGCGTGTTTGGTCAGGGCACGCGCGGCAACTTGAACGACCATCGTCGAGAGCTTGCCCGGGGCGTGATAGTACTGCTCCAGGCCGTAGATCAGACCCTGACCCGAGGTGAAATTGACCACGCGCTTGCCGGTGACACTAAAGGCGATCGCGCCACCCTGGGCTGCGTGCTCTCCCTCGGCTTCGATGGCGACCTTGCTCTGTCCGAAGACGTTGAGGTTGCCCTGGGCGAAGCTCTGCTGGAACAACTCGCCCATCTCTGTCGACGGTGTGATGGGATAAAAAACGCCGGCCTCGGCAAGACGGCTCTCGGTGTAGTAGGACACCAGTTGGTTGCCGTTGGTTGTTACCCTGATGCCGGGGAAGGGATAGGATTTATTCATGGTCAGTACTCCTCGGGAAACCCGTAGTTGTTATGTTCTCAGCCTCAAAAGGCCAGTGTAGCATCGCTGACCCCCGCCGAAGGAGCGCATTGGTTTATCGATACCCTTGATCCGAGGGGTAGTGGGCCTGGGGGAGATCTGAACGGGGGTCCTCTTTCCAGTTTCCAGTTTCTGCCCCGAATTCCTCGCTATGTGAGACTCAAGAGAGCATTCGACAGCGGAAATGCCAAGAACTTTGATGTTGCACTTGCGTTTTGGAGGGTGGGAGAGAAAGAATGGAACCGATGACATATTCAATTCGTTACTGGCAGCCCCTGGAACGCGCCTTCGACCGTATGCGGCGCATCCTGTTCGAACCCTTCAACCTGGTCACCTGGATGGTGCTGGGTTTTTCCGCATGGCTGGCCACGCTGGGCAGTGGGGGCGGGGGGGGTGGCAACCTCGCTGGAGATCCGACCGACGTCGGAGATTCCTTCGGAAGGGCGGCCTCGTCGCTGTTCGACAACATTTTCCTGTTCGGCCTCGTCGGCATGGCGGGAATCGTGATCCTGGCGTTGATTGCCCTTGTGTTATGGCTTTCGTCTCGGGGTAAGTTCATCTTTCTTGACAATGTCGTCCACGAAAGAGCCGAGATCTCAAATCCGTGGTACCGGTACAAGGAGCTTGGTGACTCTCTGTTCCTGTGGCGGGCAGCCTTCGTCGGCGCCGTCATTGCGGTGCTCGCCGCGGCGGCCCTGATTCCGGCGATTCCGGCCGCACTGATTTCTGGCGGGTCGTTCGACGACCTCAGTATCTTTGCCATGACGTCCTGGGGTCTGGTCTTTGGGTTGGCTGCTGTTGTAGTTATCATCATCAGTCTGTTCGTCAGCTTGTTCCTCGACGCTT
Organism: Holophagae bacterium; assembly: GCA_030618605.1. GTDB lineage: Bacteria > Acidobacteriota > Thermoanaerobaculia > Thermoanaerobaculales > Sulfomarinibacteraceae > DAOWGJ01. The sequence continues at coordinate 6,095 of JAUXDC010000091.1, forward strand.
TCGTCGTGCCGATCATGTATCGGTTTGATCTCTCGGCCACTGAGGCGTGGAAACACCTGGTGCCCTGGCTCAAGGCGCACCCGGGGTCCTTCGTCCTCTACGGCTTCTTCGTCCTGCTTCTGACATTGGGTTTTGCCATCGTTTCGATGTTGGCGTGTCTCTTGACCTGCTGTATTGCTGCGTTGCCCTACATCGGGACCGTCGTTCTCCTGCCTCTGTGGGTGACCTACCGGTACCTCAGCCTCGAGTGGCTGGCTCAATTCGACCCGGGTTTCGACGTCTTCACGCCGTTGGTGACCGCCGAGGCCGAAGAGGCGATCGTAGTCCCCGACAGCGAGGTCTGAGGCCAAATTTCCTCGGAAAATTTGAACCCAACGATGTGGTAGGGGCGGACCCCCGTGTCCGCCCTGGCTGGCTTTTGCCGCGTTTCCAGCCGGCGGTGTGGGTTGGGAGAACAATGCTTGGTGAGGGATTCTCGAAACCGCCGAAGCCCCAAAGTCGTACGAACCGGTAGACTGTGACCTGTGACCTGAACCCTGACCCCTGCTTCCCCTGGAGGATGCCATGAGACGACTGTTGATTGCCACCGCCCTGCTTGCCTCAATGTCCTGTGCCTCGTCGGGTTCGATCAGCGAGATGCGGATGTTCATGCAAACTCGATCGGAGGTGTGGCAGGCCGCGGTCGTGGCGATGCACGACGTTGGCGCGAAGATCCTCGTCTCCAACCAATCATCAGGGATGTTGGCCGGTGATATCACACGTGGAGAACTCGGGGGCCGGGTGCGCCTCGATGTCACGGTTAGGTCGTCCTCTCAGACCCAGGATGGGAGCCGCAGCGGCAGTGACCTTTCGGTCGGGGTGACCTATGAGGGAGGTATCCCGGACGATCCCTTCCTGCAGACGGAACTCAAGGATCTCAAGGATCAGTATCTCGATGCGGTCGAACGGAATTTGGTTGTCGTTCGGGGGTATGGGCGCGGTATTCGTTGATCGAGTGGCCCAGAACCCAAGAATAGTTGAACCACGAAGACACAAAGGGCACTAAGGGATCCATTTAAAAGGCATTAGCGATCCTTATTGAAATGTCTTCTTCGTGATCTTCGTGTCTTTGTGGTTGAAATGTTTTCTGTTTGCTACCAGCCTCCAGAGGCGCCGCCGCCTCCGAAGGAACCTCCGCCGCCGGAGAATCCTCCGCCGGAGAATCCTCCGCCACCCCCTGATGACCCAAACCTTGTCCAGCTGGGATAGGTTGTTCTGAAGGAGCGGCCCCAGCCGGAATGCCAGGTCAAAATCCTCAAGATGGGGAAGCCGATGACCCATGCGGCCAGGAGGATCAGCCCGTACTTGCCCAGAAAGGCCACGGGGAAGGCACCGTAGAAGGGCATCAGAAAGAAGTAGAGAAACCATCCCTGACCGCCCTTTCCGAAGAGGGCGGTGATGGAGAAGGTTCCGACGACGACAAAGAAAATCAGGGCCGTGAAGATCTTGGCCGAAAGGGGCTCGTTTCCGAAATCCTGACCCGGATCGGGCAGTTCGACAGCCTCGCCACGAATGAGGCCGGCCAAGGCTTCGGTCGCGTCGGTGATGCCACCGGTGAAATCTCCCTCACGAAAACGGGGCGTCATCAGTCCATCGATGATGCGTTTGCCGGTGACGTCGGGAATGGCGCCTTCGAGGCCGTAACCGATCTCGATTCGAATTCTTCGTTCTTCATGGGCCACGAGAACCAGGACGCCGTCATCGACCCCTTCTCGACCCAACTGCCAGGTGGAGGCGACCTCGAGTGCGTAGTCCTCCAGGACCGCCCCTTCGAGGTTGGGTACGGTCAGTACGACCAGTTGGCTTCCGGTGTCGGTTTCCAGTTGTTCGAGCGCGGTTTCGATCTGGGCTTGCGCGTTATCCTCGATCAGTCCGGCAAGGTCGTTGACCCGTCCACCGAGGTAGGGAACCTCCTTGGCTGTAGCTACGAGGGGCAGGATTGTGAGCAGGAGGGCAAGACAGAGCATCGACGGATAGAAATTTGAGGATCGGAGGGATTGAACGCTCAACCTCCCGATCTGATCGTCGAGTTTGCGAGCGGTGATCCGGCCCATCATCGGTCTTCCATCCGAAGGCCGTCGTCCAGTTCGTCGATATCGTCCGGCTGGATTTCAACGCCGTGTTTTTCGAGCAGCAGTCCGCACTCGCGGATTGATTCGACCAGTGCGGGGCCGGGCCGGCCGGAGTGGATGCCCTTGGTCAGATGATCGACGATATTCTGCCATTCGTGCTGATCAACAGCCTGGTTAATGGCCTCGTCGCCGAGGACGATGACTCGTCTTTCGAACAAAGCCAGGAAGATCAAGATGCCGGTTCGTTCGGTTGTGGCGAAGACTTCTTCGTCGAGAAAGGCCTGCCGCGCCCGGCGCCCAACCCTGAGATCCAGGGTTTCAGGAGACACCATTGCTCGGCGAAATTGGGGCCAGGGCCGGGTCAGGAGATATCCGACGGCGGCGCCGACTGCGGTTGGCCCGGTGATCCACAGCCAGCCCATTCCCAGCCAGAACCCTCCCATGGCATGGATGATGCCCGCGACGAGGGCCGCAGCGAGCGCTCCGAAGGCGGCCGCTTTCCATGCGACCTCTTCGTAGTTGTCGCAGGCGCCGACGACGACCGGTACGATTTCGCCCGAGGTCCGAGCCTCGGCCTTGCCCGTCTCCCGTCGAACGGCCTCCAAATCGGCTGCGGAGAAGAAGTCTCTCGGTTGCACGGCGCTATGAGAAATCGACGGTTGGCGCCTTTTCGGCACCTTCGTCACTTTCAAAGTAGGGCTTGGGCTCATTAAACCCGAACCATGAGGCGATGACCGCAGTCGGGAAACGCCGGCGGGTGGTATTGAACCCCTGCGCGACCTCGTTGTAGCGTTTTCGTTCAACCGCGATGCGGTTCTCTGCGCCCTCGAGTTGGGCCTGGAGGTCTCGGAAGTTCTCCGTGGACTTGATGTCGGGATAGCGCTCGACGACGACCAGCAGCCGGGACAGCGCCGAAGACAGTCCACCCTGGGCCTGCTGGAATGCTTGGAGTTGTTCGGCTGTCGGTGTGCCGTTGACGTTGATGCTGCCGACCTTCGAACGTGCCTCAATCACCTGATTGAGAGTGTCCTGTTCGAAGTCTGCCGATCCCTTGACGGTGGCGACCAGATTGGGGATCAGATCGGCTCGCCTCTGGTAGACGTTCTCCACCTGGGCCCAGGCGGAGTCGACGGCCTCATCGAGTCCGACCAGGCCGTTGTAGGCCGAGACGCCCCAGGCCACCAGGCCGAAGATCAGAACCAGGACCAGAACAAAACATCCGATGGCTGCAGTTTTCATAGTTTTCTCCTCGGGGTTTATCGTAACGGCGTTGCGCTCAATGGGCAACCTTGGTCCAGAGTGTCCGAAGAGATTTCGGCACCTCCTGGAGTGCTCGTTCGACCTCCAGTTGGAGGGTTTCCGAGCCTTCGGAATCCAACAGTTGTCGAATGTCCCAGAGGTCTTGTGGTCCTCCCGCGTAGAGTTTGAGGAGGATGAGGTCTACTTTCCCGACAACGGGTAGTTCGAGTCCCTCGAAGGTGGCCGATTCAGGGCGGTCGATGATCAGGGCCTGCCATCCGCCGTAGCCGACGATCAGATCGACCGGACGTTGGCCGGGGCTCTCGAACCGAACGACTCCCAGGAGAGGGTCTTCGGCATCACCATGTCGAATGTCGATGTCAATGTCCTCAGTTTCCAGAGTGGACCATGTCGCTGTCTTGAGTGCTCGAGGGTCGAGGGTCATGAGATCGATGTCGATGGTCGAACGACTGACGCCGTGGGCGGCCATTGCCGAGGCGCCGATGACGACGAAGGCGATCTGCTCGTCAGAGAGAATTGCTACTACCTGTCGCAGCAACATCAGCCGGCATCGTCAATCATGCATCGACACGGACGACGACCCCGTTGCTGTTGCCTGCGGAAGTGGGCCAGTGCCGCTGCCCTGGTCAGGTCATGCGTTGCCCGGTAAGATTCCAGATCGGCCTCGCCGAGCCTGAAAGCCAACGCTACCCTTTCCTCCGCCGAGAGGTTGTCGACGATTTCCCGGTTTCGCATTCGAAGAAAGGCTGCAAGATCACTCATGCCTCATTATCGCACTTTTTCGATATACTTCCCGAATGTGGAGAGAGATGCTCGCAGAGCCCCGAGTGCGCCGGGCCTACCTTCTGACCAAGGTCGGCGTCTTTGCCGCTGCGGCTGTAGCGACGATTCCACTGGCACACTTCCTCGGGTCGAAGGCATGGATCGGACTGGGGATCTTCGGACTGGTCCTGGTCGGCTTGACCGTCGCTGTACTCTCGATCGGGAGGGCCCAGTGCGAGATCGATTCTGCACAGCCTGACGAGGACGAGGAGATACGATGAGGACGATATTCCTGGCTGCGATGATCACGATGGCTCTTGTTCTGCCTGCGCAGGCAGTTGAGTTTCTCGGCACCGAGCTGTGCAAGGATTCGATGAGCACCTCGGTCGTTCTTCCCGAAGGTACACCGCTGAGTCTCCAGAGCGTTGAGGTCGGTGACCAGGGGGCGCTGGTTCTCCTTCTGGGGTCTGACGACACCACGATTCTGGATCAGATTGACGACCTGATGACAGGGTTCACCGGGAAGCGTGGAGTCGGTAACGAGAAGAGCCTGCAGTGGTCCGGGCGGCAAATCACCGCCTTCGCTCAGGTCCTCAAACCCAAACTGGCGGCATTGGCCGTCAGCACCTCAGACCACTGCCGGGGCGACGAAGAGGTCGTGTCGCCTGCCGAGGCTCAGGTGGCTCAGGTGGTTTCTGCTTCGGAAGCTGTACCGGTTGCATCGGTGGCCCTGGTCCCTGTGGTTTCGGCGGCGGCGGAGCCTTCGGCCGACCAGCCGGAACCGACGGTTGATCAGGAAGGTGATTTCACCATTGAGGGAGCGCTGAAGCACGAAGCCTTCTCCGATGACTGGGTTGATGTCATGGGTGTCGTCGTCAACAACACCGGCGAAGCCTACAATCTGGCCACTTTTGACCTCAGTTTGTGGGATCTGACCGGTCGCCTGATCTGTGTTGACACGATCTCGGTCTCGGTCCTCAAGGGCGGCCAGCACCGCGCCTTTCGGGACTCGATTCAGTGTCCCGGCTACTCGGCCGATGCCGTCGCCCGGACCGAGTTGCAGTTTGCCGGTGGGCACTGATAGGCCAAGGGTTCAGGAATGCAAGGAGGTTCTGAGATGAAGAGAATATGGATTGGTGGGGCGGTACTGTTGGTATGCCTGGGAGTTGCTTTTGCTTGCGGAGGCGCCTCCGGAACGACGGAGGAGACTGACGTCAAGGTGGCAGAGCAGGCCGCCAATCCGGTTGCCGACCAGAGCCTCCGTGATGCTTCTCTGGAGGGGCAGTTTGATCTGATGGTTGCGGCCGTAGATGACGGCGCGCAGATCGACGCTCAAGATGCTGACGGCCGGACGGCGCTGATGTATGCGGCCTTTAACGGCCACACGGACTGTGTTCGCTGGCTGCTCGAACGAGGAGCTGTGGTGGGAGCACGTGAAAACCTGGGCCGAACGGCCCTGATGTTTGCCTCGACAGGGCCTTTCCCTGAGACTGTCAAGCTTCTCCTTGAGTTCGCCTCGAACCCGCACGACGCCGATCAGTTCGAAGCTTGGACGCCCCTGATGTTCGCCGCGGGGGAGGGCCAGCTTGAGGTCGTTCGGGTGTTGTTGGAAAACGGCGCCAATCCAGCTGCCGCCGACAAGGACGGTGATGTCGCTGCGGACCACGCCGCCAAGAATCGCCACCCGGAGGTTGAGGCTCTGCTGCGAGAAGCGATGCATTAACTCCTGAGCCCAATACTGTCCGGTTTTGGGTGCCTGAGAGGCAGGCGGAGGCCGGCGGGACGCCTGCCTCAACAATGAGAAATGTTGTTGTGGGGGCGGCCGTCCCGGCTGCACCGTTAACTGAACAGTATTGGCCTCAAGAAGGAATAATCAGGTGGTCGGTGCCCTCCTCGTTCTCTCTCTCGGCCTCCTCCAGGAGGTACTGAAGTGTCTGTCTCACCAGACTTTCGACGGTCACACCCTGGCGTTCAGCCTGATTCCTATAGGCTTGATAGTGGTCTTCGGGGACATCGACGCAGATTTGTACCTTGGTCATGATTATGACTCCCATGAAGCGGTCGGAACCGCCTTGAAGCCGTAGCAGAGAATGCCCGAGCGGGCCTCCTTGCGGATAAGGCGGAACTCAAGCGAGACATCCATCCCGGGGCCTACCGATGAAGGATCGCAGTCGACCACCTGAGACATAAAACGGGCGCCCTCCGGCGTCTCGACGATCGCGATCGCGTAGGGCGCCTCGAACAGAAAATCATCGGGAGCGATGTGGATCACAGTTGAGGTGATGATTTTGGCCGTCTTCGAAAGGGTCAGTTTTTCTGATTTCTTGCTGCGGCATTCGGGGCAGATGGGGCGGGGTGGGTAGTTGACCTTGCCGCAGCCGGAGCAGCGGGCGGCCTCGAGCCGCAAACGAGAGGGGACTTCTCTCCAGTATCTCGGGCTTGGCATTACTCAATCCTTTCCAGAATGTGAACGACGGAACTGGCGCCGGATCCACCCATATTCTGCGCGAGGCCGAGACGAGCGCCCTGCACCTGGCGCCTGCCCCCTTCGCCCCGAAGTTGTTCGAAAATTTCGATGATCTGGGCGATCCCCGTCGCACCGACCGGGTGCCCTTTGGCCTTGAGACCTCCACTGGTGTTGACGGGAATTCTCCCGCCAAGCGCGGTCAGACCGCTGGCTGCTGCTCCGGCTGCCTGGCTTCTCTCGACCAGGCCGAGTGCCTCGATACAGCAGATCTCCGAGATGGCGAAACAGTCGTGCACCTCGGCGACGTCGATGTCGC
>JAUXDC010000161.1 GCA_030618605.1 Holophagae bacterium
AATTGCATGTGGCAAAGCTATCTCCGAAAAATTGATGCAGCCCGGTCGATGGCCCAACAAAACAAGGCCACGCCCAGAGCGGGGAAGAGAGGCTCCATCGCGAGGGGGTAGCCCTGCTCATTGCCGGCGATGATCCAGCCGGTGGCGGTTACGGCAGCCAGGACCATCGAAGCGATTGCGGCCTTGGCCGAGGGTTGGGCGGAACGGGGCAGGTGAACTCCCAGTACCGGTACCAGGAGGGAGGCGGTCAGGACCGATCCGACGTGATGCCAGACGTCGATGGCGGAATCGAAAACCAGCGCACCAACAACCGCCAGGCCTGCCGAGATGCCGAGGCCGACCCGAATTCTCAGCCGATCGCCTTCAGCGGCCGACCTCTTGAAGAAATCGTGGCCGAAGGTTGAGGCTGCCAGAAAGAGATACGAGTCCAGAGTCGACATGACGATTGCAAAGAGGGCCAGCATGAAAAAGGCGGCGCCCCACGGGCCGAGCACAGCCTGTGCGAGGGCCGGATAGGCAGCCAAAGGATCGTTCAGGTCCGGCAGCAGGACGCGCGCGCCGAGGCCGGTGACGATGGAGAGAAAGTCGAACACCGCCCACAGGGCCACCGAGACCAGGATCCCGGTTCGAGCGACCCTGGGGCTGCGGGCGGCAAACACCCGCTGATAGAAGGCCGGTTCGACCACCGTCTGAAATGCGATCAGGTACCACACCAGGACCGCCTGCCACCCCAAACCGCCGTCCCAGGCGCGGTGCGTTTCGGGCACAGCGGCCCAAAGGCCGGAGAACCCCCCGGTCTGTGCCAGGGTCGCCGGGAGAATCAGCAGAAACCCACCGAACATCAGTACCATCTGAAAGATATCGGTCCGTACCACCGCGCGAAATCCTGAAACCCCGATATACCAGCACGAGAATCCAGCGCCGATCAGCGTGGCGAGTAACAGGGAGCACCCGGTGACCTGGTGAATGAGAGTTGCCAGCATCAGGAGATATGCGACCGGGATCGTGCCTGCCCAGACTCCCAGGGCCCCGGTCAGTGCGGTCTTCCGACCATATGTCCGATCGAGGAGATCAGGGATGGACACCGCGTCCGAACGCCGAAGGCGCGGCGCCAGCCAGAGACCGAAGACAATCGCGGCGAAATAGTAGGGGAGTCCGAAGACTACCCACGTCGAGACGCCGTAGCGCCAAGCATATTCCCCAACGCCGAGTATTCCCCCATACCAGGTTGTCACCATTGTAGCGACGAGCGCGGGAAGACTCAGGGCCCGCCCGGCCAAGAGGAATGAGCCGGGCTTTTCGGTCGGGCGTCGTCTCGAGAGAATGAGGAGGACTGTGCCGTAGCCGATGAGCAGGATGACGATTGGGTTGGTCAGCATACGACTGAGATTCTACAGGGGGTCTGCGACCCGTGCAGCCGAGACGACCGCAATTGTCGAGGCAGGCGTCCCGCCTGCCTCAGACGCCCTCACCTGACAAGAATGGAGTTCATCCTGTAACGCTTTCCATCATGCAGTTGGCCCCGACGAATATTTGCCGGAAGAACAAGAAAAGCCCCCTCAAGGAGAGGGGGCTTGAAGCTTTCGGTGAGGGGTCTTATCCCTGTTCCTTCTCCCACGTGGTACGAGCAGGATTTGCCTTCCGGATCTTCGCACGTTTTTGTGTGTTCATATCCTGGAACCACTTGGGGGGTTTGCCGGCGGTATAAGTTTCTTTGGTCTTGGGGTGGGTGTGAATAAACTTGGCCGGACCACGGTTTCGTTTTGCTTTTTGGGTGGGCTTGGTGCTTTGGAGCATCGCTCGAACCGCTTCCTTGATCTGATCCTTGGTGTAGCCCATCTTTGTGAGAGTTTCCTTAAGGTCGGCCTCTTTCGCCTTCAGGGTCTCTTTAGCTGCCTTGAGAACTTCTCGAACTTTCTCTTTGGCCTCGGCCTTTTCAAGATTCACTTTGGCTCTGTGAATCTTAGACAGAAAAGTTTTGGTCTCTTTTTCCATCTTTTTGAGCTCATCAAAGGTCAGATCAGTCAGCTTTTTCTCGGTGTCAAATTTCATTCGAAGGGGCTCCTTTCAGTTCTTCACAATTAAATATTAATAAGGACAGGTATCATAGCATAGTAATCTCAGAGACTTCTATTCGAATTTGGGTGTTGTTAGTTATGCCTTGCTAGAAACCGTTCCGGCGGTATTGGACCTCGTCCGAGTACTGTGTTGATATTCCTCATCCTCTCGTTTGGCCACAAGGCTTGAGCACATCTCTTTCGCCGGAAGAGCTGAACTCAGGTAGACTCTAGCGATGAAAGTTGATGTACGGCATTTCGACGACGTGATCATTGTGGATCTTGAGGGCCGGTTGGTTGGTGGCGTTGGTGATGAACTCCTGCGTGAAATCGTCAACGAACTCCTGGCCGAGGGGTGGAAGAAGATCGTCATCAACCTCAAGGCAGTGACGATCCTTGATTCATCTGGAATCGGAGAACTGGTCGCCGGTTGGAAGTTGTCGCACCGATTTGACGCCGAGGTCAAGCTGTTGCGGCCTCGGCCTCAGATCGAACGGACGCTTAAACTGACCCAGATTCTGCCCTTGCTCGAGGTCTACGACGAGGACGAAGCCGCCGTCGCCAGTTTCCAAACCGCCTAAGAATTTATGGAAAACTCTCGGTGGGTCGACTGGGGTGGTTCCGGCCCCGAATTGGTATTTGCACATGCCAACGGTTTTCCGATTGGGAGCTATGAACCTTTTCTTGATCGATTGACTGAGTCTTTTCAGGTCACCGGATGGGAAGCCCGTCCCCTGATCCAGGGGACCGACCCGAAAGAAATATCAGGCTGGCAAACGCTCGCCGATGACTTGAAAACTGGAATAGAGGGCCGCTTCGGCGGACCGGTCATCGGTGTTGGGCACAGCCTCGGCGGCGTCGTGAACCTTTTGGTAGGGGCTTCGAAACCGGGACTCTATCAGGCACTGGTATTGCTGGATCCTGTCATTTTTTCGGGATGTCGGTCATTGGTCTGGGGCCAGATGAAACGGTGGGGGCGAGCGCACACCATGCCACTGATGGCAGGGGCCTTGAGGCGGCGTGACGCATGGCCGGACCGGGAGACCGTGCGACGGTCGTGGACCGGAAAGGCGGCCTTTGAGGGATGGACAGACGCGGCCTTTGACGCCTACCTCGAAGCCGGTCTCGAACAGGACAGCAACTCCGGGAAGGTTCGGCTCCGCTATCCAAAGGATTGGGAAGCCCGGATCTTTGAGGTGGGCCCGCACGATGTCTGGTCTGAGATTTCCAAGACCACGGTCCCGATCTTGGTTCTTCGGGGAGAACATTCCGACACTTTCACAACCGGGGCAGCCAGGAAGTTCGAGAGGAAGGCGCAGAATGGCGTTTGCAGGGTCGTTGAGGGAACGGGGCACATGCTGCCGATGCAAAGGCCGGAGGACGTGGCGGAGATGATTGAGGAATGGCTCGCCGAGAGCACGGCGAGCACTTGATGCTGGAAAATGGGCAGTGTCCTGCGCGAAAAAACACAGGGCAGGCACAGGGGCCTACCCCTACAGTTCCCGGCATGATTGTAGGGGCGGACCCCCGTGTCCGCCCTCTGTGAGCTTCCGCCCGACGAAAAGCAACCCGACACCCCATCGAACATTATCGAACAGACGGTCGATGCTGAACGCAGCCTGCACGATTTTGACCAGGATTCGTTTGCGTCCCAGGTCTGAAACGCGCATGAGCGATGCATCATCTTCGATCGAAGGACTCTTCAACCGACGCCGGTTGACCCGTTTGAGGAAGAAATCGTCGTAGAGGCGGAGAATTGGCCAGCCCCACACGGTGACCACCGGTATGAGACCTGCGCCTTCGAGCAATTCTCCCATTGCAGCCTTGGTGTAGCGCCGTTGATGATCTGCCCAAAGATCCCAATCGGAGAACTGCTCCGGCCCGGCAGGAACCGACCCGACCAGGGCGCCGCCGTGCACCAGGATACGGCTCAGTTCTGCCGTCGCAGCACTGTCATTTGGGATGTGTTCCAGGGTCTCGGCGGAAGTAGCGGTCGAAAAGGTTTCTTTTTGAAACGGCAGATTCGTAATGTCACAGACGACCGAAAATACGGTGGCCTCGGACGGCAGTTTTCGTTGAATCACGACCAGGGATCGCAAAGAGAGATCACCGGCGATCACGATGCGGCCTCGAGCCGCCAGTGCCGTCGACAGGGAACCGACGCCGGCTGCGCATTCAAGGTGCGGCCCGACAGGAAACTCGAGCGCATTCAATGCACGGAGGATTCGCCCTTCGCGGTGAGCGTGCCGAGGCCCGAAGAATTCCGGTTCGGCGCCCCACTGGGCCTTGGCCATCAGCGAGGCCCCCGGTTGAAGACCTTGCGACCGATTGCCTTGACCGGCAGCAAGCGTTCTACCTTGTGCCCCAGTTGAACCAATTGGTCCTTCATGACCGCCATCGCCGTCGGATTGCGGTGGCATTCGCCGCAGCGGGGCAGCGTCTCCCAGTCCTTGGCCTGGAAAGCCTCCATGAATCGAACGATCGTCTCACCGTGCACGATCTCCTGGACAGTCTGAGTGTTCATGTCTCCGATCGGCTGGAGGCAATCGGAATCGTAACAACAGTGAGTCACCCGGCCGTCGGCCATGACGATGAACCACTTGAAGGGGTAGCCCTGGAAACAGCCGAAATACTCTTCGTGCAGATCGGTGGCATCCGTGGTATCCAGACCTTCGCAGGTCTTTTCGATGATCGTGGCATTGGGATAGCGTTCGATGTCATAGAGAGCTTCGAAGGCCTCAATCCGCTCATCCGAGGTCAGTTTCGAGACCATCTTCTGGATCTCGATGGACATTGAGGCGCCGGCCGCCTGATCGAGGAAATCCTTGATATTGGCGACAACCTTGTCGTAGTTTCCGCCCTTGCGGATCTCCGGATAGACGTCGGGATTAACGGTGTCGGGGCAGAGTCGCAGGCGGCCCAGCGTGGAATTGAGAAGCTTCTCCCCAATTTCAGGAGTCAGCGCCATCGCATTGGTCGAGACCGAGCATCCGGGGAAGAGGTCAATCGCCTCAGCCAGCTTCTCGTACAGCAGGGGTTCGCCCATCTCGTGCAGCCACCGGACCTGGATGTTGTTGGCTGTGAAGTCTGCGGCTACCTTTTCAACCAGGGTCCATGGCATATCGGCGGTAGGTCGGGTCAAGTTCGGCAGGGGACACATCGTGCATCGCATGTTGCAGCGATTGGTCAGTTCGATTCCAACCTTGGCCGTGGCGATGTCGAGGTGAGTGCCCATGTCTTGAGAGAAGGTTCCTTCCGCCGAAGATATTCCGGGGGGAAGGTAGCATAATACGATGCTGGATACTTGATACTTGATACTTTCAACGAAAGCAGATGGGAGAGGTCGGAGTGAGTACGCTTTCCAGGATTACGGAAATTTCGCGGTGAGTGTTCGGTAGCAGAAATTCATGGGTCTGAGCCAAATGGGCTCGACTCCTTACCGTTCGATAACTGAGTATCAAGTATCGAGTATCTAGTATCTTCAACCGTAATCTGGGGTCTGCGTGCGCGCAGGACCCTGCTACCATCCCAGGATGACCGACGCCCTCAACCCTCTCTGGATCGACAGCTCCGAAGCCGTTAGTAATCTGGCCGGCCGGTGCCGCGAAGCCGGTGTCTTTGCCATGGACACCGAGGCGGATTCGCTGCACTCATACTTCCACAAGGTCTGCCTGGTTCAGATCAGCGTGGCAGGGGAGCATGCGGTCATCGATCCGCTCGCCATTGAGGCCGAGGCGCTGGGGCCTCTGTGGGACGCTTGCGGGGATCCCGAGGTTTCGGTCCTGATGCACGGCGCCGACTACGATATCCGGGTCCTCGACAGGGATTATGAGGCAGAGATTCACGGCCTTCAGGACACTCAGATCATGGCCATGTTGTTGGGCGAGAAGAAGACCGGGCTTGCCTCTCTCTTGGAGTCCTTCTTCGCTATTGGGTTGGACAAGAGGCATCAACGGGCCGACTGGGGTCAAAGACCGTTGACTCAATCTATGCTGATGTATGCCGCGGCGGACACCGCGCACCTCGCAGACCTGGTCGCACTTCTTCGTGGGCGCCTCGAGGCCTTGGGACGATGGGAGTGGGCACGAGAGGATTTCAAGCGCTTGGAGGGCGTCCGGCACCAATCGGTGGAACGGGACCCTCGAGCTTTTGAACGAATCAAGGGTGTCAACGCTCTGAGGGACGTTGCGCGGGATCGCGCCTTCTCTCTTGTCGAGTGGCGGGAAACCCAGGCTCAAGCCAGAGACCTGCCGCCGTTCAAGATCCTGGGAAACCAGCCTTTGCTTCAGATGGCCCAGATCATCCCTGAGGGACCGAAGGCGATGGGAAAGGTCCCGGGAATAGGACCACGATTTGTTGGGCGCTATGGCAAAGCCGTTGCGGAATTACTGACCGAACCTCAAGAGGCCCCGGAGTGGCAACGACCTGTGCGGCGGCCTCCCGGCAATCCCGCCACGAAGAAAAGGATGGCGCAGCTGATCAAGGCGAGAGACGTCATCGCAGAGGGACTCGAGATTGACGGGGCGGTCCTGTGCCCACGGGCAACCATGGAAGCAGCGGCCGAGCTTGGTCAAGGCGTCGGTATCGATGCGCTCGAAGGCGCCGGCCTGCGCGGTTGGCGTCTCGACGTTGTGGGCGAGGCCTTTATCGAGGCTTTGAAATAGAAGCTGGAAACTCGAAATCGCCGTCTCGTGTGGGACTCTTCGGAGCGCAGGTCTCCGTACCTGCATCGTGACCCACGGGTTGAAGGTCACAATGCACGAACGGAGTCGTGCGCTCCCATTCAGTTTCCAGTTTCTAGTTTCCAGTTTCTGAATCAACCCTCGCCTCTATTGCCTCAAGAGTCTCCAGCGCGCCGGCTGCGATGCCGATCTCGCCGCGGGGGACCTGGGGTTCCCGGATGTTGATACGAATCAAGGTGCCTCCAACCCCGTCGATTGCCCTTTCGGCTGCGTAACGAACCGTTGGCACGGCAGTGCCGGCGCCCAGTTCCACAACGACGAGCCCTCCTTCCGGGACCGACGCCATCCAACTCCGGAAACGGCTCTCCTGCGCATGGGAGCGTTGGGGAACCCAGCCGTAGTCACCAAACATCAGGACGTTGGGCCGGGCCAGTGTGCCGCAATCCGGACAAAAGGGGAGGGTGCCGGAGGCCCGGAAGCTCTCGTCATCGACCTCGACCTCGGTGGAATGAGCGGACCAGATGGAGTAGCCGCAAGGGCTTGAGCATTGCAGATGGTTGAGTGAACCGTGGCATTCCAGAACGCTGTCGTCGGAGAAGCCGCTCTGCTGGAAATGTCCGTCGACGTTTGATGTGAATACGAAGGCCCCATGGGACATATTCTCTGCCCAGGCTTTGAGAATTCCGAACCCGCCGTGAGGAACAGTATCGCGGTACAGATTGAGCCGGTGGCCGTAAAAACCCCACGCCAGGGTCGGGTCCTGCTCGAACCACCCGGGATTGGCCATCTCGACGAAGGAGATTCCCAAGTCCCGGAGTGGGGGATAGGCGTTCCAGAATCCTTCATTGCCGCGGAAATCCGGCAACCCCGAATCCACACCCATGCCCGCCCCGGCGCAGATGAGGAGAGCTTCGGCCCCGTCAATAGCTTTTGCAGCTCGTTCGATCAGATCGTTGCTTTCGGTGTTCATATTCCCAGTGTACGCCGGTTATTGGCGGGAGGGTCTCGGTGGGGCCAGGACAAGAAGAGAGTTGAACCGCCGAGACGCGAAGGAGTTTCTTTCAGCTGTGTCAATTGCTTTTCGGACGGGGTACCCTCAAGGCGATGCCGATCAACCTGAGACGTGCCCTGGCCGACGATGATGTCGAAGTCCCCGACCATTTCGAGGGTGTGCCTCTTCAAGGGAATGTTCGGTTAGGCGGTTGGTTGGTGGGTTTGGCGCTTACCGTTGGGGGTATTGCCCTGATGGTTCTCGCGGAGGGAACGGCCATCGAGGCCCTGGGCGCAGTGAGTGCCGCAACGGGGGCGATCGCTCTGGCCGCCGTCATTCGTTGCCGCCGATACGAGACCCAGATAGGGCAGCGGTGGATCAAGATCGGCGCAGGACCCCTGACCCGGCGCATCAAGAGTGACCTGGTTGCCGGCCATGAACTGCGCGCCGCGACTGGATGGCGGAAGCTCTACGCCGACCATGAGGTCGTCCTGACCCTCAGCGTCGGGGATCATTTACATATTGTGCCCACTCGAGATCCTGAGGAACTGAGAACAGCGCTGGGATGATGGCGGGGTGCCTCTAAAGACTCCCTCCTCGGCAACTTCGAAAAGACAAAACTCTTCAAATAATTTTCTCTTTGTGTCCTTCGTGCCTTCGTGGTTCAATCTTGTTCTCTTTGCGCCTTCTTCCCGGTCTTGGCGACCTTTGCGAGAGGCTCTGATACGCCGCTACGGTCTACCAGGCCGAAGTGTCACCCGACTCGAAGCCGTCGGCGAAGATGGAGTCCGGCACCTCGGGGCAGGGGAGAGCTGCCGAGCGCTCGACCTCGAGGTTGGCGCCGGTCATTGTGGCGCCGGA
>JAUXDC010000065.1 GCA_030618605.1 Holophagae bacterium
TTTGAATTTTGAATTTCTGTACCTTTGGCCGGTGTACGAGGAGGCTGAAACTCGGGAACGAAGACAGTTGAGTCATGACCCAGCTCGTGCGCTCCCCCTCTCCCCCCCTCCCCCTCTCCCCCTCTTTTCTTTGGTCCCCTCTCTTCAACGATCACTTCCAACGGCACCGGTGGTCTCAGTGCCCTGACGGCCAAAAGCCCCCGGCCCCGTCGAGGCACCGTCCGGCTCTTGGGCGGCGGGGGTGGGTTGAAGGGCACGCTTGCGGTGCGTTCAGGCAGGTGGCCGTCGACTTTCCGGGGTGAGCCCACCCGGTCGGGACCCAGCCGGGCCGCCAGCCGGGCCAGGGTGACGGCCAGACGGTCAGGGTGGATCTCCGGAGGGCCGAAGAGGGTCAACTGGCCGGTACGGGGACGGTCCGGGTGTACGATGCAGCGAAAGGCCGCTACCGGTCCCTCGGGGGGGCGAGCCTCGATCTCCAGACGGATCAGGGCCAACAGGGCTTCCACGTCCCGAGCCGGTGCGGGGAGACGGATCAGGCGTCGATCGACGCCATTGGGTTCCAGTACCAACTCCAACTCCAGGAGGGTGCAGGCCAGGTCCTGATGGGCCAGTCGAAAATGGGTGCGTTCGAGGCAGGGGCGGAGGGTGGCCAGCAGGGGGTCGAGGGTCACGACCGGCCACTCCAATTCCAGTCCCTCGGTCAAGGTCGGCGGAGGGTGATGGGGGAGTAGAGGTTCGGGGTCCTCACCGCGGGCGACTCGGTGTGCAGCCTCTCCAGTGGGGCCCAGGCGGGCTGTGACCCGGTCTGCGGGGAGGTTCGCCAGTTGCCCAGCGGTTTTGATACCCCACTTGCCGAGGGTTTCTCGGAGTCTTTGTGTCAGGTTGAGCCGATTGAGAGGCAGCGGCGCGAGAAAGGCTGCCTCCCCGCCTGTGGGGACAATGGTGGGCGAGTCTGGGTTGGCGGCGGCGATCCGGGCGGCCAACTTGGTATCGGCAATGCCGACCTGAACGACCAGGGACAGGACCTCGGCGGCCAGCATGGCCGTTCGTCCGATCTCAGCCTCGCCGCCTGGACCGGGGAAGAGTTTCTCCATGCCGGAGATGTCGGCGAATACTCTGTCGTTCGTGCCGGCCTCGACCCTCGGTGAGATGGTGGTAGCAGCTTCAAGAAGGGCCTCAGAGGCCGATCTCTCGGCAACGACGTCATGGGCCCGGGCAATGACGTCCGGTAACCGGCTGCGGGCTTGTGCCAGGGTCGTGCCGGGTCTGAGGCCGAAACGCCATGCCGCACGAGACGCGGCGATGACGCGGGCCGCCGTACCGTTGCCCCGGCAGATGACGACGGCTTGTCCGTGCAACTCCGGCTCGGCCCGAAGCCGGGCGGCCAAGGGGAAACACGGCGCGAAGAGACAAGCGATGCGGGGCATAAATATCAGCTGGGACGCTGGGATGCTAGGACGCTAGGACGCCGGAACGAAGACAGTTGAACCACAAAGGCACAAAGATCACCAAGGGTTTTATTGACAATACTTTCTTTGTGTTCTTCGTGGTTCATTTGTTTCTCTGTGCTTCACGGATCATGCCTTCTGCATCCCCAGCGCCGCAGTTGATCGCTGGTCGCTCATAGGCAAAAGACCAGTACGAGGAGCGTGTAGCCGATGAGCAGGAGGGCGGCGGCCCCGGCGGTGGCCTCAAAAATATTCCGGGGGGTCAGTTCATAATGATCGTGCATCGTTGAGCTCCTCTCGGTGAGTGGTGGTCAATAGCTCGTTTTCGGCGGGAGTGCCAAAAGCGGCTTCGGGCAGGGTCAGGGTCAACCGGACGTGAGCTTCGGGCTTGTGGTTTCTGTGTTTGGTCAGCTCGAGGCGGCTGCTCAGACCTTCAAGTGTTCGTACGTCTCCAGGGCGACCGGACCAACGTCCACGTGTTTTTCCGGCGACGACCACGGTGTTGGCCGCGCAGCCGCTGACACGATAAGGGGCGCTCACCAGGGCGACGGCCCGGTATTCGGCGGTGCGGCGAGCCAGTCGGAGCCATGCGGCCAGTGGCGCTCTGCCCTTGACCGGGGGTAGGCCGAGGTCGATCGCCACCAGGGGGAATCCGGTCGCCACCAGGAGTTCGGCGGCGGCCAGGGTTTCGGGCAGGCGTTTCGGGCAGACCCATAGCAGGCGTTCGAGGTCGATGCCGGCCGCGGCGGCCGACTGAGGGTCAAGGTGAGCGCCTTGGTCGATGAGGGCCGCAGGTTCTCCGGATGAGGTGATTCGCTGCAGGGCAGTCAGGAGGATGGCGAACCGGCCGGACGAAGGCCGGCCGACCAGTTCGGTCAGAGAGCCTCGTTCCAGGCCGCCGCCCAAGAGTGTGTCCATGTCTGGAATGTCGGTAACCAGGGGTAATGAAGGGGGTTCTCGCCGTCGGCTCAGGAGCAGATCCGAAGCCCGGCACAGACCGGTATCTGTGGTGGCGAGCACGGTTGTGATTGAGTCCCTTGTGGCGGCCATGTGTCTCCTCCCTGCCCGTGGATGGGGGCTATTTTGAGTATAGGTATAAATAAAGCATAAATCAAGAAGTATTTTCGGGCAACCTGAATTTTTGTAGTAAGGGGTTGTGATCCGCGTCAGCGTCCGCAGACCGGGACCGGGAGCGGGACGGCGAACCGCGTCGGTAAACACGACCGCACTCTCCGACGGGGGCGCGAAGCGGCCCAAAAGGTCGGGGACAGGAATTACCGCTTTTGGATCACCTCATAAAGTAGGGAAGGCCGGCCCCCACATTTGCAAATTACCGAGTCTGATTAGGTTTCATCCCCAGTTGAACTTTGACAACTCGTTCAACGGCTATCATGTCTGGCTGCGAAAGTTCACCGAGCCGCGTACCCAAACGCCCTTTGGTTACGGTTGCAATCTGATCGGCCATTGCCTTCCGCTGTTCGCCGTTGAGGTCCACGTAGGTTTCGCTGGGATACAACTTGGACACGTTACTTGTGAGCGGAACAACCTGGACTCGATTCAAATGTTGGTTGGCTGCATCATTACTGATGATGACGGCAGGCCTTCGCTTCCGAACTTCACCACCAAGTGATGGATCAAAATTGATCCACCACACCTCACCGCGTTTCATCAGCGACATCCATCATCGTGGTTTCTGCCCACTCCATTGCCTCTGTTTCGCGCTCTTCTTCCTGAGCCATTTCACGGTAGGCGGCAGACAACTCTTCCTCCACGACGTGGGGACGAACAAGTGATTCGATAAAACGGCTGATTTTTCTTCGACCGACTATTCGGTGAAGGCCGTGATAGACATGCTCGTCAACAGTAATGGTTAGCTTTTTTTGCATGGCCATTCTCCTATACGTGTAATATACGTGCAAAAGAGATTGTTGGCAAGGGGTTCACACCATCGATTCGACGGTCTAACGTTTGAACTCAGCGGCACTGGTTGTTGACATGGCCGGTGCTCCTGGGTTTTCGTTCGCACTGGGCATGCCAACAGCCAGTGACCGTTGCAGCGATTTGTTAAACCTTAAGTCGTTCATTATTATCCTTAAACTCAATTCTCGATTACGTACCTTCAATGTGAGCTTTGATTTCGCCCGCGCGAAGCACCCGGATCGTACTACCTAATTCCTATGGCGAGCTTCAAGCCCTCATCAATCGCTGCCATTTGGCGAGCCGACAGTGACGAAACACATTCTGTAAGTGCTGATTTGTTGACTGTTACGATTTGCGAGACATTGATCACGGAATCGCGCAAGAGTTTCGTTTCTTTCTTGCGGACCAACTGGTTTCCTGGGGCCGCTGCCAGCTGGAGGTTGGTTGACAAGATAGCGACTATCACGGTTTCGATCCGGCTGTCGGTGAATTCATTCGCCTGAACAACCAGGACTGGACGGCGGTACCCAGGTTCAGATCCCTTGGGGGCTCGAAGTGACGCCCACCAAACTTCACCACGACGCATTACCAATCCTCACGAGGGAGAGCATCGAGTTGGAGGGTCATCAGGTTGTTGCCAACAGCCGAATCTTCATCAGAATACACTTCGTTCAGTTGGGCCGTTACACCCTTTGACCGATTAAGCTCGAGGTATTTTGCAACCGCTGAAGAATACAGTTCACTTCTACTCAGGCCCAAACGGTGCGCCAGCTCCTCAGCGGCTTGGAAAACGTGGTCGGGAACAGAGATCGCTGTTTTCATATCCAGAGTATAACCCGGGTTATACCACGTATCAACTGGGCGGGCCGTTGACCGCGTCTGGAGCTGCGACGGCGTCTGCGTCAGAGACCGGTGGTGCCGTCAGGTGTCCGGGCCATCGGTTGTTTTCAGGACTCCGGGCGATCGGTGACCCAGAATTCTGCGTAATCCTCAAAGCGCCCACGAAGGCCGGGGTTGGAATTTCGTAATCCTGAATTGCTACTGGCCAAAGACGGCGTAGAATGAAACTACGGAATGGTGACTGATTGATGCATTCACATACTGACGGCACGGATCTTCTGCCCCGGGACGGGTTTATCTTCGGAGAGGACAGTTCAGGGCCACTGGGCGCCTCGCCGATTGTTCGGTGGCGGACACGCTCTGATGATCTTCTGGTGTCGGCATCCCACCATGGCTACGGCTACAAGAGTGTCAACGAGGACCGGGTGGCCCTGGCGGAAGTCGATGGAGAACACGGCTCGGATACTGTGCTGTTTGTCGTTGACGGTATGGGCGGTCGTGACCGCGGAGACCTTGCGGCCCAGATTCTGTCCGAGGAATTGGTCCGGGTAGTCCGGCCTCCGGATGCCGATGTCGAGGCCGAGATATCCCACCTGGTCAAGGACCAGATTGAGACTGTTCTGTGGCAGCTGCCCAGTAGGGACTTCGTACGCAAAATCCTGACACGGTGGCGTTCCAAGTGGTCGAGCGAAAACGGCATTGACGTCCCGGGTCGACTGATTCGTACGGCGCTGGAAGCGGTCAACGCCGAAAGTCTTCAGGATGGGGAACTCGCCCCCGATCAGCTGCGCAGCATTGCCGAAATATTGCGGGAACTCGCGGAGATGAGCTCGCCCGATATGACCGAGGTTGCCCTGAGGCGGACCCAACGCCGGATTGTCACACAGCATCCGGGCCCCGGCATACCGGATGCCTGTTTCGTCGGCGCCCTGATCCACACTGAAGAAGATGGTCGTAGAACCCTCGACATCCGCCAGATCGGAGACTGCAGGTTGTTCATCTGCTCGAGAGAAGGCCATATCCGTTTTCGAACGATTGGCGAGTCGGTCATTACCGAACCCAACCTTGGAGATCCGACCCTTCCTCTGACGGACTTGATGGCCTACAGCCTGCACCGCAACCTGGTCCGAAACTCGATCAATGCACCGAAATTGGCATTGAAGCAATATCGGAAGCAGGATCTGCCACTGGTGTTGGAAAGAGGCGACAGGGTCTTTCTTTATTCCGACGGCGTGGATGATCTCTTTTCGCCCGAAGAGTTGATCGAGATGGCGTCGAACATGACACCGGAAGCTTTTGTCCGAGATTTGCTCCTCCACAGCGAGCGTCGGATGAAGTATGTCAGTGGGTTGTTACGGGCCCAGCGGGAACAGCTGCCGACGCATCTCAAGATGAAGGCCTACCCCCAGATCCACGAGCGTCTCAATCGGGCTCGGGTCGAGGAGGGGTGCTATGTCGAAGCCTACCGAGATGGTGTCACGGGGCGCTGGACCAAGCCGCCCAAGTGCGACAACACCTCGATCTGCGTGATGTGGGTGGACTAGGAGCGCGTACCGTACTGGCCCCCTGAAGGCGGTTTACTATTTCAGGGTGTCCGGAATGGACCAATCCGGTACGCGCTTCTAGTTTTTCGCGCTTCGCGCGGTTGGTATTTTGAGATGAATCTTTGGGAGAATGTAAGGAGTGGTTGGCTTTTGAGCGGGAGCTGGGATTTGGGTCGACAAAGGGGCGTTCTTAGGCCCGCTGCCACATCAGTTGGCCTTGGAAGATACTCAAATTTACCAGTTTGAAAAGACTTCTGCCGATTCCTCGATCCAAAGATGCGCGCAGCGCATCAAAGGAGGCTGTGAGGCAGAGGCCGGCGACCAACTTTAATTTGGAGCTGCTTTGGCGGCCTATGCCCCACAGCCTCCTAGGGCTATTTCTCCAGCCGGGGGCGCAGGGCGGCGTATTTCCGGTCGAGGAGGTCGTACACCGCCTCGATCTTTTCCAGTCGTTCGTCCAGCATTTCCTCCCAGTGTTCGTGGCTTTCAGTCTCGACGCGCAGGGCGCCGAGACGGTAGTTGAGGGCGTCAAAGCGGAAGGTCGCTTCCGCCGTAGCCATCTTGGCGTTGAGGATCTCCGCACCCCGCTCGACATAGCGTAGGAGGTCGGGCATCACCGCTCCGGTCAGCGTGATGCGGGCGTCCCGGGTGGCCAGGCGCACCGCACCGCTCTCCGGCTCGACCGCAATTTCGGCATCCTCCAACAACAGGCGCAGGAAATGGCAGCCCAGGACCGATTGCCAGGGTTCGCCGACATCTATGATCTCGCTGGGTGGGCTCTCGTCGCCCTCGTTCATCCAGGGCGTCTTGAAATCGGAAACGACGCCGACCTGATAGAGCTGGCCCAGCACCGTTCCGATGTGGGTCTTGGCCGTTGTGCCGATCCACAGAGTGTGGTCGTCCAGACAGCATTCGATCACCCGTGACCTCGGTGTCGCCTTGAGCAGCAGGTCTTCCTCGGCGAACTGCTTCAACGAGCGCCTCTTTCGCGGGTGGATAAAGGGAGTGCCGGTCGCTTCCTTTTCGGCCCGGACCAACTCCTTCAGGTGCTCCTGGACCGCGGTGGCGTCCGGTTTGAGCGTGTCAATTCGGACACGAAAGGCCCACCGATGTTGCCCAATCTGGTATTGGGCGCCTGGTTCGAAGGGCAGGAAACCCACGCGTTCGCGTATTGTCGATCCTGGCAGGATCTCCTCAAAAGCGAAGTCGTCAAATTCAGGGTCGTCGGGTCTCGATGTTGCTATGCACCGTGTCACACTGGCGGATCCTGTCAGAAGTCCCATCGTGCCTCCGGCCAGTGAGGGTAGCGAAGCGCGGGCCTTGAGGGAAGGGGGAAGTCCTCCCCATTTTAATATTTGTCGTTATAATGAAATCGGTAGTTTCACGGGAGAATTGAATGCGAATTGTGATGTTGATGATTGTGGCCTTGTTGATGGTTGGACCGGTGTCGGCTGGTGACGTCGATCCATTGCTCGGGTTGTGGGCGACCCCCGCTGATGACGAGGGAGGCCAGGGCCACGTCGAAATCACCCGCAAGGGTGACGGCTACAGAGGTCAACTGGTGTGGTTGGCCGAGCCGGTCTATGCCCCGGATGACGAGAAAGGGATGGGAGGAAAGGCCAAGGTCGATCGGGAGAACCCTGATCCTGCCTTGAGATCCCGGCCGACCAATGGGCTGGTAGTCCTCGAGGGATTCGTCCGGTCGGGCACAAACAAGTGGACCGACGGCACGATTTATGACCCCAACAACGGCAAGACTTACCGCTGCAAGATGCGGCTCAAGGGCGAGCGGCTCAAGGTTCGCGGCTACATCGGAATCTCGCTCCTTGGCCGGACGACCGTATGGACCCGGGTGAACCGGTAGGGGAAGACAGCTGGTGACCGTTCTTCGAGAGTTCTTGGAGTTCATTGAGGTCTCGAGACCCCAGCCTATCGAGGAACTCCTTCGCCGGGTGTTGCTAAAGAGTCGCCAGTTGACCGGAGCGGAAGCCGGTACGATCTTCCTGGTGCGTGGAAGCGGCAGAACCCGTCGCCTCGAAGCATCGAACGCCCAGAACGATGTTGTGCCGCTGGAACCGGCGCAGATCGTCGTACCGATCAGCCAGTCGTCGATAGCAGGCTACACGGCTATCAACGGAGAGACGGTCTTTGTCAACGATCTGTATGAGATCTCCGGTGATGTCCCCTACACCTTTGACCCGAGGTTCGACCTCAATCTCGGCTATTGCAGTCGCTCGATGCTTTCCTTCCCCCTGCTGAATCACGACCGCCGTGTGATCGGTGTCGTTCAGCTGATTAACCGAAGGGGCCGGGACGGTGAGGGGCCGTTATCCTTCGAGGCAGAGCAGGCCGATCTGATCGTGCCCTTCAACCACATCGTCGGATCGGCGATCGTTCGCGCGGAAATGACCGAAAAAATTGAGGCCCAGAACGTCAGACTGAAAAAGCGCAACGCCCAACTCAAGGACCGGCGGGAGAAGATTGCGGCTCTCAAGGACGAGACCGAGGAAGCCTTCCAACTGTCGATCAGACTGCTTGCCCGGGCCGCGGAGGTGCACGACGAAACTACCGCTCGCCATGTCGAGCGGGTCAACGAATACGCATACTTCATCGCAGAGATCCTCGGTGTTTCAAAGGCGTTTTGTAACGAAATCCGGTACTCCGCCCAGCTCCATGACGTCGGGAAGATGAGCGTCGATATGGCCATCCTGCGCAAAAAGGGCCCCTTGACCGACGAAGAACGAGACGAGATGAAAAGGCATCCGGTTTACGGCTATCGAATCCTCTCGGCTTCGGATCGTCTCCGGATGGCGGGAGAGATTGCGCTCAACCACCACGAACGATGGGACGGTAGCGGCTATCCCCACGGTCGCAAGGGCCGGGAGATTCCTCTTGCCGCGCGGATTGTGGCGGTTTCCGATATCTACGATGCACTGCGGTCACCCAGGCCCTACAAACCGGGATTCGACCATGAGACGACGCGGAAAATCATGCTCGAAGGGGACGACCGGATGAAGGTCGAGGGGCTCTTCGATCCGCAGGTCGTCGATGTCTTTGCCGAACATCACCGGGGATTTGACGAGATTTGGACCCGGCTGGCGGACTGAAAGATTCATCCTTCATCATTCCGCCTTCATCCTTTGGTAGTTATCTCCCCGAAACAGCGTGCAACCTCACCTTTTCCAGTGTTGCCTCCAGGGCCTGGTCCCTGATTGCAGCGGCCTCTTCGAAGGGAACGGGCGGGTCAGCGAAGGGATTGGTCCGGGTTCTGACGGCTGCCAGGAGCGCAAGGTTGTCATACCAGGTACCTGTGCGGTCGAGGGTCTGCCCGGCGGTATATTCGACAAAAGGGAGATCATCGATGTGGGGTTCGGTCTCGGAGACCAGAGCGGCAACCTCAAGGGGACCGAGCAGAACATCGGCCTCGAGATCCACAGCGGACTGAATGCCGCCGAGCCTGAGACTCTCGGCCAGGTTGGGATCCTTCAGTCTCTCCCAGTCGATGGTGATCGGACCCTTCTGGACTCGGCCGGTAACAATCGTGAATTCGTTGGGTGTCGTTCGGTCGTACCAGACGACCGTCTGGGGAAAGACTTTGTGGAAGGCCGAGAGGATGCGGAGGAAGCTCTCGGTGTCCAGCGAGTAGACCGGCAGCCACATCGAGGCAACGCCACCGGGATTGAGACGATCACGGCACATCTGGAAATACTCCAGCGTGTAAAGCGTGCCGTTCCCGGCGAAGACCGGGTGGATCGAGTCCGATAGGATGGCGTCGTATTTCTTGTCGGTTGCCATCAAATAGTTTCTGCCGTCGTTGAGGATCGTTCGGACGCGGTCGTCGCCCAGGACGTTGTGGTTGATGAAACTGAACCAGTGGTCCGAGGCCGTCAGAACCCGAGGCGAAATTTCGACAACGTCGATGCGTTCCACGGGATGGCGGGAGACCGCCCAACAGGTACCGCCCGAGCCGAAGCCGACGTGGAGGATCTCTCGTGGGTTGTCGACCTGGAGCAGGGGCAGATGGCCCTGGAGTTGTTGGACTTTCAAGAGGGCTGGGGAGGAACCTGCGACATTGGTGCCGTTAAGTTCCAACGAGAGCCATCGGGCTTCGGGATCGCCGTATTCCTTGACGATGACCGTTGCACCGATGTCCTCTTCGAGGGCTACCAGAACCTCGGTGTCCGAGATGTCCTCGACTGCTCGGCGCAGGACCCAATCCCGTGGCAACATCACGCCAAAGAGAACCACGGTAGCCAAAACGACCGATGCGACCAGAGTTGTTGCCCGGGTCCGCCAAAGAGTGAGGGCGACGACCAGATGGATGACGGCCAGCAGCAACAGGGTGCGTTGACATCCAATCGTGGGGACGAGAATGAAGGGGGCTCCGACTGCGCCGACAATTGCCCCGAGGGTATTGGCTGTTGCCACGGCGCCGGCGTGTTGTCCGGGTGATCGTGGCTTCGGGTCCGCAGCGACCGCCAGAGGAAAGGAGGCGCCAAAGAGCACGGTCACCGGGAGAAAGAGGAGGGCAACGGTCAGCAGAAAGGCCGCTTGAAGACCGAGGAATGTGTAGTTCAGTTTGAATATTGAGACCAGGGCGACAAGAATGGACGAGGTGTTGCCGAGAACCGCCAACTGTGTGACCAATGCGAGGGCGGCAGCGGCCTGGGTCAAAGCCAGGATTCGGGTGGGGTTGGTGATTCTTTGGGCCAGAGCCTTGACGGCTAAACTGCCGAGTCCCAGGCCGAGCAGGTATACGCCCAGCAGGATGGCGAATGCGTAGACCCTCGATCCCAGGTGGAGGACCAGGATTCGTACCCAGACCAACTCGGCGGCCAAGGCGGCGGCACCCATCAGCGCAACCAGGCCAAGGAAGAAACCGGATGTGTTTCGTTGATCGAGGACTTCAGGGCGACGGACCGGATTTGCCGCCGGAATCGAACGCTCGGCAACGAATGCCAGGGCCATCACCAGCAGGCACAGGACGGCAGCCATTGCCATGGCGCCACTCTCCCCCAGGACAGGCAAGGCCCAGTAGGCGGTGAAGAAGACTCCGGCGGCGGCACCGAGGGTGTTGAGCCCATAGAGCAGCCCGGTTCTCTCTGCAAGTCGGTCACCTTGAAGACGCTCGACGAGGAGTGGCAGGGTCAGACCCATCAGGAGTGTCGGTGGCAGGAGAACGATCGTTGCCAGTGCGAAACGCTGGGCTATGCCGAGAGTTAGAGAGGCGCCCATGTCGTCGCCCAGATGGGTGCCGAGGCTGAGAAGAATGCCCAGAACAGCCGGCGAAGCCGCGTAGAAGGCGCCAATGCCACCCTCGGCGAGCCCGTAGACCAGGATGTGGCGGCGAATCCTCGGGACAAGGCGTGCTCCGATTGCCGCGCCCAGAGCCATACCAACCATCCACACGGTGACAGCGGCCGACGCGGCCCAGATCGTATTGCCCAGCACCAGGCCAAGCATGCGCATCCACACAACCTCGCCGATCAAGGCGGTGGCGCCTGAGATGAAGAAGAGAAAGGGGATCATTCGTTTCATGTGAATGAGGCCGAATCATTGTCGGCGCCGTAGAAGGATACTACACGGTCTCAAGAAGTCCGAGTGCCTCCTCCCGTCGGTCGAGGCGAGTCGCTTTGCCCTGGAAAATTGATCCATGGCCTCCGCCTCGGCCACCGAGAATTTCGGCGATGGCGCGACCCAGTTCAGAGACCTCGAGCCCGGCATTGGACCCGGTAGCAATGAGAAACACGCCGTCGTCATCAGCGCCAGCGGTCAGGAGGGCCACGGTCCGCGGTGCCTCGACCACTAGATTTCGAGCGACCGTCTGGAGGAAGGGCATGTCCCTGTCCTCCCAGTGCGCCGCGATCAATCGCTGGGAAAGCGATGCCAGCCGAGCGGCCTCAAGACCGGCCAGCTCGTTCATGACGCTCCTGAGCTTCTTCGACAGCGATCGAAGCTGGGCCTCCCGTCTCTCGGCCTCGTCGATGAGCTGATCGTTCGAGGCGTCGAGGGCCTGGCGAAGGCGGGCCGTTCGGGCCTCGTGCTCGGCCATTCGCGTGCGAACCCGGCCGCCCGTGATGAAGAAAATCCGGGTTCCCCCTCGGAGGCGTTCGGTATCCAGCAGGCAGAGACTGCCCAACTCGGCGGTGGACCTCAGGTGGGTGCCGCCGCAGGTGTTGAGGTCCACACCCTCAATTTCGACCAATCGAATGTCACCGGTGTGGCCGTCGGGCAGTCCGCGTGTGCGAACGGCCAGTCCGTTATATTGATCTCTCGAGACCCTTCGAGCCCTGATCGTCCTCCCGGCCGGAATCTCCGAGTTGACTGCCTCTTCAAGCCTTCTGAGTTCGTTAGCGCCCAGGTCAGGTGTGTCGAGCTCGATATCGGACACACGTTCACCGAGGTGGAAGGCCGTCGTCTTCCAGCCGAAAACATCAGCGGCAACGGCGGTCAGAAGGTGCTGACCGGTGTGCTGCTGCATGTGGTCATACCGTCGCTCCCAGTCGAGTTCCATCCGTGTGGGTCCAAGATCCACGGGCCCATCGAGCATGTGTCGGATGACGCCGTCGACCTGTTGAACATCGAGGACTGCCGAGCCGCCAAGCGTGCCTCGATCGCACGGTTGACCGCCCCCTTCGGCGTAGAGAATCGTGTCGGCCGTGACGGCAAAAAAATGTGATCCGTCCCGGCCGGTCTCCAATATTTCGGTCTCCAGTTCGGTGAGGTAGGCATCTTTGTCATGGGCAGCAATCGTCATCAAAGTAGTGTAGCGGGTCGATAACCCCACGGGGTGGCGAACCGTCAATCGACCTGGCTGGAGTCTCGGACGCAGTACACTGGCTATTATGCGAAATACCGTCAATCTTCTCCTGGCCGCCGTGTTGTGTGTTCCAGCTTTTGTCACTGCACAGGCAACCGGCACACCCGACCGTCATGTTGATATCAACGAGGTTCGTCAGGCACGCCGGCAGGTTGCAGATAACGCTGCTATCGATGAATCCGTTCGGCTCCAGGCAGAGGGTCTTTACAATAAGGTCGTCAGCCTGCTCGAAACCGCTGCCATGCACGAAGCCGAAGCCGTTG
This sequence comes from Holophagae bacterium, assembly GCA_030618605.1. GTDB lineage: Bacteria > Acidobacteriota > Thermoanaerobaculia > Thermoanaerobaculales > Sulfomarinibacteraceae > DAOWGJ01. The sequence continues at coordinate 12,836 of JAUXDC010000065.1, forward strand.
CATTCGACCGGGAGCGCGCGGGCATCGCACGATTGACCGAGGCGCTCAGCGAGAGGCTCGCGCAGTCGGAACGACCGACTCATGGGGTGTTGCCGGAGGACTCAACCCTGGATCAGGTAGAGGACGCCCTCGCCCGAGAACGGTCGGGGCTTGCCGCCAACCGTGCCGAACTCCGTAATGTCGAGCTTCTCGCCGAAGAGCGGGCATCCTCGAGGAGTGATGTGTCAAAACGTCTGGGCGCCCTGGACCAGGAACGAGTCGTCCTCGCCGATGATCTTCGGTCCGTAACCCAGATGGACAGCCATCCCGAGGTCAAGAAAGCCGAACGGTTGCTGATTTCGGTGCGCAACCAGGCGTCTGGGGCAGAAATCACGAAGCTTCGTGCGTCCCTGGCCCTGATCGAAGAAAACGGTACGCTGATTCCTCTCGAGGTGGATATTGCCCGGAGACGGGTGGCAGCGAGCGAGCAGTTGGTTTCCGAACTCGAAGATCAGGCGTACATGGTTCGCAGGCGGGAGAACACGGCTGCTTTCGCGAGCATTCGGCTGCAGTGCAAGGAGGCATTCGAGCTGGTTCCCGAACTGGAGGAGATCGCCTCTGAAACGGAGAGGCTCGCCGAGTACCTCTATGGGTCCGATGGCATTTTGGCCCAGAGTGAAGCCAATACCAAAAACCTGCTGATTACTCGAAAACACTTGGACGACCTCAATCGCATTGGAGAGCTGACGCGACGCAAGTATGCAGCCCACGGTCGAGGCGGCAGCATCACCCGTTGGTGGCCTTTAATTCCGGATGGTTTTCCGCAACCCGGCGCCGCCTCGTCAGCGGTCGTTCGCCTCGAGCACCGTGTGCCGGAGGTTGAGCACCAGTTGATTGTCTTTGAAGAACAACGCGGTGGCGCCAGTGATCTTGCCCGCAGGACGCTGGAAGGTTTGACTGAGGTCTACGGCGAGGACATCGATCCCGAGGCCCAACGGCTCACCCATGATCTTCTCCGTCAACGCCGCGATCTGCTCGATCGTCTTGTGCAACAGTGCGGGCGATATTCGAACGAGCTGGTTGAGAACCTGACGGTTTCCAGCTACCTCAGTGACGAGATCAACCGTGTCGAAAAGATTCTCTATTCCCACATTCTGTGGTCTCGAAGTGTTCCCAAACCCCTCGTGCCACGATTCAACGACCTCAAGAATGCGATGCTCTGGGTATTCGGTTTTGATTCCCGGGATTTGGCAGGAAAAAATGACACCAGAGGGCACATTCAGATCTTGCCCCGTGATCTCATCTTTGCCCTTCTGCTTTCCCTGCTTGCGGTCTTCCACCGTCGGTTGAGTTCCAGATTGGGTGCGCTCGCAGCCAAGGTTCGGGACCCCGAACGAGACGCTTTCCGGCACACCGTTGATGCGCTGATCACGACGGTCCTTCTGGCGGCGCCGGCGCCTCTCTTTCTGTATTTGGTGAGCACCGTTCTGGCTCGGGTTGACGGGTCGACCTCAATTGCCTCCGCAGCCCAGGCTCTGGTGTATGTCGCGATGACTGCAGGGATCATGGAACTGACTCGACAGCTCTTCGCCGCCGAGGGGTTTACCGGAGCCCATCTTGGATGGCCGGCCTTCGTAACCCGAGGGATCTACAACGGCCTCCTGTGGCCGCAACTGGTTGCGTTGCCGCTGCTCTATGTTGCCATGCAACTTATGGCGGCGGGGGTGAAACTCAACAGTCCAAACTATCTCCAGGTGTACAACAACTCGTTGGGGCGTGTGGCCTTTGTCGTTTCCGTCGCGATTCTGGGCTTGGCGATCCTGGCCAGGATTCGTCCGGTACGTAGGAAAGAGGAGGACGAGAGACACAACGGGGCATTTGCCCCCAGACATTGGGCGCGCTATGCCTTCCCGGCCGCGGGCCTGTACGCCTTCCCGATTATTTTCTTTGCCGCGGTCGTGCCGGTGATTCTGGCTGTATTCGGGTTTTACGTCACCGGTCTGTTGCTCGCATATCAAATGCTGCGTACCTTGTGGTTGGCGGTCGGACTCTTGATCTTCGGGGGACTTCTCTACCGTTGGCGGCAGGTCAGTCAACCGGAACCGTGCGAAGGGGGAGAGGTCGTTGGGGGTGTGGACCACGCCGCTGGTGCCCAGGTTCGGCAGCTTTTTCGCTTTGTAGTGATTCTCGTAGCGGCCTTCGGGCTCTTTTCGATCTGGTCCGAAGCGCTGCCGATGCTTCAGGCCTTGAAGAGGGTCCAGGTCTTCCCGCGTGTCATGATCATGGCAGGAGACCAGGACCTGGGATTTCGGGGGGCATCATCGCCGGCAGAGAAACGCCCGGTTGAGGAATCGAAATCGGCCGAGGCGGCGCCGACTGCCGAAGTGGACGGCGCGGATCCCGGTTCCACGGTTGAGGTGAAAACAGCAGCATCAGAAACCACTGTCATGACTCTCTGGTCGCTGCTCGAAGCCCTGATCGCATCGATCATCGTCGTCGTCCTCGCGCGGAATATTCCAGGGCTCTTCGAACTCATGATGCGTCGTCGTACGCGTCTCGACAGTGGTGCACGTATTGCCTTCAGTACCCTGGTTCAGTACGCCATCACGATCATCGGCGCCATCGTTGTCTTCGGTCTGCTCGGCATCACCTGGACAAACGTTCAGTGGCTGGCGGCGGCATTGACCTTTGGACTGGGATTCGGTCTGCAGGAGATCGTGGCCAATTTTGTTTCCGGCTTGATTCTCCTGGCCGAAAGGCCGATTCGAGTGGGTGACGTCGTTACTGTCGG
>JAUXDC010000206.1 GCA_030618605.1 Holophagae bacterium
ACGACAGGGCCACATCCGGGTCGTGGCAGGCGAGCAACTGCTGCACGGCCTCTGTGTCACCCGAGAACTCGGGCGCCAGGGCCTGGGCCAGGGAGTTGAACGGCGCCTCACCAGGCTCGAAAACCAGCGTGCCCCAACCTTCCGGCGCCGACGGCATGACCCCGGCCCTGATAAACGAACTCTTGCCCACCCCGGACGGCCCAATCCCTGCCAGCAGCTTCTGGCGCGGGATCTTTTCCCACAGGGAGTCCGCTTCCTGCTCCCGACCGAAAAAAAACTCGGCGTCGAACTCGGTGAAGACGGTCAGACCGGGGTAGGGCAAACGCTCGCGCGGCGCCACCAGGCCGGGGAAAGGCGTGACCGTGGCCACTGTCTCGAGATCGACCACCTCGGCCACAAAACGGTAACCCCGTTTGGCGATGGTCTCAATGTAGCGGGGGTTGCGGACTTCGTCGTCGAGGGCCCGGCGGAGCACAGCAATGGCACTGGACAGGGTGGTGTCGCCCACAAAATCCTGTTGCCACACCGCATCGACGATGTCCTGTCGCGACATGACCTCGCCGGCATGTCCTGCCAGGAAAACCAGCAGATCCATCCCCCTGGGCTCGAGCTGGACCTCCTCACCATCGGCCGACACACGGTTCAACTCCGGCTGAACCAACCACCGGCCGACACGGAAGCTCTGCCCCCGCGCGAATACTGTCTGTTGCACTGACACCATCGTATCAGAGGTTGATCCTGGCCGAAAAATTGATCCCAGGAAAATCCCAATGTTTTCCCAAGGACTTTTGGCCCTTCCCGACCGATGTTGTTTACGGAATCGGAAGCCACATCGTCAACCGCCGTCATGCTGTGGCAAGGCGGCACAACGCGAGGAGGAAACGATGAGATATTTCGGAACATCATGCCCCAACGCCAAGGTTGTCCTGGCCTTGGTCACAATAGTGCTGGTGGCTGCGGCAGCGGCTGCGACGCACCCGGGGACCTGGACAGCCAGAGAGGACCTCCCTGAAGACCTGTACTTCGCTGCCACTGCGGAGGTCAACGGCATCATCTACGCCATCGGAGGGTCACCTGGCGCAGGGGTCGTCGATACCGTATATGCCTACGACCCTCAAATCGGATCTGCCTCCAAGGATGTCAATTCCCCGCTCAGCTTTGATGTATGGTCGACGAGGGCCCCCATGCCTACACCTCGTGCAATGACCGGCGCCGCCGTGATCAATGGCAAAATCTACGTGATCGGCGGCGCAATCGACTCCTCCGACTTCGCGGCCACCGCTGCGGTTGAAGTGTACGATCCAGCAACCGATTTGTGGGAAGGCCTGACCGATATGCCCGTCGCCCTCTGGAGCCCCGCGGCGGCGGCCGTGGACGGCAAGATCTATGTGATCGGCGGAGGTGCCGGTGACGCTCTCGGGGAATCCAGCGTTTTCGCATCGGTGCATGTCTACGACCCGGCGAGCGACAGCTGGGACACGGCGACCGACATGCCCACCGCCAGGGCTATTCTCGGCGCCTCTGTGGTGGACAATCTGATCTATGCGGTCGGGGGAAAATCGGGAGGAGAATCGATTTTCAGCAGTGCACTGGAGGTCTACGACGCGGCGACCGACACCTGGACGACCGGCGCAGACATGCCAACGGTACGGGACAGCCTCGCCACTGCCACAGTCGACGGCAGGGTGTACGCTTTCGGTGGACTGGCATTCAGAAGTGACGGCCCCCTCATGGTCGCCCAGGAGGTGGAGGTTTACGACCCGGGTACCAACAGCTGGGAGCAGTCGACCCTGATGCCGGATCAGCGGTGGGGACTGGGAGCCGCAGTCGTGGACGGCACGGTCTATCTGATCGGCGGTGGACAAAACGCCACAGTGACAGCAAGCAGATTTGTAGATACCTACGACCCCAACCTCTACACCTCCTGGACCGACGTAGCGGCCCATCTTTCCGGCGCCCATGGGAGCCAGTGGCAGACGGACCTCTGCGCCGCCAACTTCAACAATGAGACCGCCAACGTCATACTCGTGCTGCACACTGATACCGGCGCCCATGAGCATTTGGACACCATCGAGGCGACACGGCAGAAGGCTTTCCAAGACGTGGTCGGTCAGATGGGTGTCGACGGCAAGGGTCTGCTGCGAATCGTTTCCGACCAACCCCTGCGCATGGCAGGACGGACCTTCAACAAGGATGGCGCCGGAACCTTCGGCCAGTTCTGTGATTTCCGGACCATGGACGACGGGTTCTTTTCTGACGACGAGGTGTGGCTGATAGGCCTTCGTCAGGAGGAGGGGCTGTTTCGGACCAACCTGATTTTCGCGAACACGGGACTCCGGAAGGCAACAATCTATATCGAACTCTTCCGCTGTTCCGGGGGATCTCCTCTCAGCACTCTCTGGGTGGCAGACCTGATGCCCGGAGAGATGCGACAAGAAATCGAACCTTTCGCCATCTTAGCCGGTGAACCCAACCTCGGGTGGGGCTACGCAAAAGTAACGGTTGTCGAAGGCGCCGGCGTTCGGATCTCGGCCTCGGTCATCGACTCGAGGACCAACGACGCGACGACGATAGTGGCTGAACGTTAAGCCGTGAGATCCGGTCCGGCTTCTGAGCCCGCGGTCGTTTGTCGGCCGCGGGTTTTTTGGACCTCTCCTTGACCCGCGACCTCCCAGAGCCCACACTGGAGTCATGAACGAACTGATTCTGATCGTTGACGACGAGCCCGGCATCCTGGAGACGCTCTCGGCCATCCTCGAGGACGAGGGCTATCGGACCCTGACCACACTTTCTGGAAACGAGGCCCTGGCCCTGTACGAGACCGAGCACCCCGATGTCGTTTTTCTCGACATCTGGTTGCCTGACCGCGACGGACTGGAGACGCTGCAGGCGATCAAGGAAAAGGACCCCAACGCGGCGGTCATCATGATGTCGGGCCACGGCACCTCGGCGACCGCGGTCAAGTCGATCAAGATGGGCGCCCACGACTACCTTGAAAAACCGCTGTCCTACGACTCGGCAGTCAACGCGGTCGTCAGTGCGCTCGAGTCCAAAACCGCCCAGGCCGCCGCAGGCGCAACCTCAATCCTGGACCTGGGCCTGGAGAGGATCGAAACTGACAAGACCTTCGAGCCGCCACCGCTTCTGTCGATGATCCAAGAGGGCTCACAACCTCAGCGGACAATCGCCAAGTCCAGCGTCATCTATGGATTGGGTCTGCACTCCGGAAGCCGCACCGGCATGGTGATCCAGCCCTTGCCACCTGACAGCGGCATCCATCTCTCGACCCTGCCCGGAGGCGTGCACATCCCCGCGCACCTGAATTTCGTGGCCCAAACCGACTACGCGACAACCTTGACCAGCGGCGGGGATCACATTCGCACGGTCGAGCACCTGCTTTCGGCCCTTCACGCGATCGGCATCACCAATTTGCTGGTCAAGGTCCACGGAGAGATTCCGGTTCTGGATGGGTCGGCCGTGGAATTCTGCCGCCACCTTCTGGAGATCGGCATTGTCGATCAGGATGTTCCACGCCGCGAAGTGGTCATCGACCGACCCTATCGGATCGGCGAAGGCGACAAAAGTCTCCTCGTCGAACCCTTCGACGGTCTGGCTGTCTCGTATTTCCTGGACTATCCCGCCCCGATCGGCCAACAGTTTGTCCAGTTCGAGATGATGGATTTCGAGACCTACGTGGATGAGATAGCCCCGGCCAGGACCTTTGGATTCATGCGCGACATGAAGATGATCAACGAGCTGGGCCTGGGATCAGGAGGCCGCCTGGACAACTTCATCCTGGTCGGCGAAGACAACGTCCTCAATACCGAACTCCGCTTCCCGGATGAGTTTGCCCGGCACAAAATTCTGGACATCATCGGGGACATGTATCTCCTGGGTTATCCCCTTCGGGGCAAGATCACCGCCCGGTTGACCGGTCACCGGGACAACGTGGCAGTGCAGCGGCAGATCGCCGCCCAGGCCTCGGCTTGACCTCGTTCGCCGAGGCCACCGACCAACCCTCATCCAAAAGCGCCCCTTCTCCAACGGGACGTGCCTGGTGCGACTTTCTTCATCGGGCAGACCTGCCGGTTGAGCCGCCGTGGCGAAGAAAGTCGACACCTGGCAATCCACGGCGAACGCGTTGGCGATCGAGTCTTCCGGCTACGGTGTAGGCCGCCGAGGTCATTTTCCTCAAGGGGCGGCTCCCCTACCGATTCGAACAATGCAGCCCCTTGAGGAAAATGCACCGAGCGGGGGCGCGCTCTGCGCGCTCCCGAAGGCCGAGTTTAATCAATGCGCTTCCGACCAGCTGAGAATGAGCAGCCTCGACGCTCCCCCACCGAGTTCCCTCTCGACAGTCAACCCTTCGGGTAAATCGCCAACATCGGCTCGTTCGGGACACTCGAGGCAGGCGATGCCCTCGGGTCGTATGACACCCTGAGTGAAGGCCGCCGCAAGGGCCTCGGCGCCGGCCTGCCAGATGGGGAATGGAGGGTCGGCCCAGGCAATGTCGAAATGGTCACCGGCGCGGGCCATGCGCCCAATTGCCGCCAGGGCCGAAAGGCACAACACCTTCGTCTTTGTGTGAGCTTCGACAAACTGAGTGATATTCCGCCGAACAAGCCGGGCAGCCGCGGAGTGTTCTTCGACAAACACCGCTCTTGCCGCCCCTCGGGACAGGGCCTCGAGGCCGACGGCCCCGGTACCGGCAAAAAGGTCGAGGAAGGCGGCATCGACAACCTCAGAACCAAGTACCTGAAAGGCCCGCTCCCGCATCGAGTCCGGAGTGGGTCTCACGAGGCTGTTCCGGCTCGGCCCATTGAGCCGCCTCGACCGCCAAACTCCACCCGTGATCCTCACGGTGACAGAGTACCAAGGTTCCAAAGACCTGCCGGAACAGTAACCAGAAAGACATCCAAAAACCCCAGCCCGTTCCAGTGTACAGTTGGAACATGACGCAATCGCCCTCCGCACCTCGGCTCAAAAAAGAGATCGGACTCTTTCAGATTTTCGCCATCTGCACCGGTGTGATGTTCAGCTCAGGTTTCTTCCTCCTGCCCGGCCTGGCCTTCGCCAAGACGGGACCGTCGGTCGTCCTGGCCTATCTTTTGGCCGGTATTCTGATGATCCCGGCAATGTTCTCTCAGGCCGAGCTTTGCACGGCAATGCCCCGCGCCGGAGGCACCTACTACTATATTGATCGCACCCTGGGGCCGATGGTCGGCACAATAGGGGGCCTGGGCACCTGGGCCGTCATGATGCTCAAGAGTGCATTTGCCCTGATCGGCATGGGCGCGTACCTCCTGTTGTTCATCGACATTCCGATCAAGGTCCTTGCGTTGATCCTGGTCGGTGTCTATACCGTCCTCAACATCGTTGGCGTCAAACAAACGACCCGTCTCCAGGTCTTGTTGGTCGCCTGGTTGATGCTCGTACTGGTCCTTTTTTTTGCAGAGGCCGTAGGCAACGTACTGGCCCTTGATCCGGCAACCGTCATCAAGGAACGATTTGAGCCGTTTCTCGATCACGGGATCCATGGATTGGTGGCCACCATCGGCCTGGTCGGTGTCTCCTTCGCCGGACTGACCAATGTTGCCAGCCTGTCCGAAGAGGTCTCCGACCCGGAGCGCAACATACCCCGAGGCATGATCTGGTCCCTGACGGTCGCAACCGTCACCTACGTCCTCGGCGTTACCCTGATCGTCATCTTCGTCCCCGCCGACCGCCTGGCGGGAGATCTGACTCCGGTAGCCACGGCCGCCGCAGCCTTTGTCACCTGGGTTCCCGCCCGGATCGGAGTCTTGATCATTGCGGCGGCCGCTATCGCCGGGTTCGCCTCGGCGGCCAACGCCGGATTCATGTCCGCCTCCCGTTATCCTCTGGCAATGGCCCGCGACGATCTCCTGCCGTCAGGGTTGGCGCAGATCGGCCGATTCGCCACCCCGGTCAGGGCCGTACTCCTGACCTCCGCCCTGATGGTGACGGCCATCCTGACCCTGAATGTCCTTCAGGTCGCCAAGCTGGCCAGCTCCATGCAGCTCTTTATTTTTGCGCTCCTCAATCTGGCGGTCATCGTCATGCGCGAGAGCCGTATCAGTTCGTACGATCCGGGATACCACTCTCCCTTCTACCCGTGGATGCAACTGGCGGGCATCCTGATTTCAACAATCCTGATCATTCAGATGGGCATGCTCCCGATGCTGTTCACCGGGACAATCATCGTGGCGGGCATCGTCTGGTACCGGGTCTATGCCCGAAATCGGGTCAATCGGGGTGGGGCGATCTTCCACGTCTTCGCCCACCTGGGACAGCGACGATTCGAAGGACTCGATCGAGAGTTGCGGACCATCCTCAAGGAAAAAGGCCTGAGACACGACGACCCCTTCGACCATGTTATCGCGAAGGCGACCGCCATCGACGCCGACGGGTGTTGCACCCATTTCGACGAGATCACCCACGAGGCCTCACGTCATCTGGCACGTGACCTGCCCTTCACCGAGGAAGAGCTGGTCAACGGCTTCGAGGAGGGAACTCGGCTGGGATCGACACCGGTCGCCATGGGCGCCGCCCTGCCTCACATCCTCCTCCCGGGGGTCGATCACCCCCATCTGGTCCTGGTGCGCTCCGAGACCGGCATTCACATCGAGCCCGAGGAACTGCCGCCCGAATATTCGGACCATGGCCTGATCCGGGCGTTTTTCTTCCTGATCAGTCCAGAGCACGACCCAGGACAACATCTGAGGATCCTGGCTCAGCTGGCCGGCCGGGTTGATGATGCCGACTTCATGCCCCAGTGGCTCAGCGCCCGCAACCAACAGGAACTTAAGGAAGTTCTGCTCAGGGATGAGCG
>JAUXDC010000218.1 GCA_030618605.1 Holophagae bacterium
CTTCATCCTTCCGCCTTCACCCTTCATCTCCCTCCCCCACCGAAACAACACCGCTACCCCAGCCACGGCAACCACGATATAGACGCAACACAGGGCAGCGACCAGTGCCTGTGGAGCATTGGCCATCACCGTGAAAATCCTCAGGGCAAAAGTGCTGCGCCCGGGCGGAGCCAGCAGAAGCACCGAGCCTACATCGGCAAATGCCAGCAGGGCCACCAGCAGTCCGCTGATGGCCATCGAAGGCGCCAACACCGGCAGCATCACCCGGCCCATGAATAGCCTCAATCTCATCCCAGACGTTGCGGCGGCATCAGTCCACGAGGGTGAGGTCGCACCCCAGGCCCGGAGCATGAGAACCACGACCAGAGGTGACAGACGAAGGCCCTGCGCCAGGCAGACTCCGGCGCTGCCACGCAGGATCGGATCCAACCAGTGGGGCGCTGTAGCAGCCAACCTGACCACTCCCAGAGCCGGCAGCGCGGGCGGCAGGCAGAAGAGGGCCACGGCTGCAGCCACGGCAGCCTGGCGCAGGCGACGTTGGCGGCCGGCACACAGCGCAACGACCATTCCGACAACTACCGCCACCAGGGCTGCTCCACCACCAAAAAGTACGGTATCAAACGCCGTTTGAGAGAAATACCCCAGAGCTCTGCCCAGGTAGGAGCCTCTGAGCATCGGTACAACCAGAGAAATGCCTGGCACCACGACCGCCCCAACCGCAATAACCCACAGTGGAATGACCCAACCGACCGTGCTCCCCGGCATCGGCCGCGACTGTCGAGTCGATCGGGCCGGGGTCGCCCTCGCCAACACGGGTGCGAGACGAACGGCGAGCGGCACTGCAATGACCAACACGACCATCGCCAACAGAACACTCTGCAAACCCGCCAGCTCAAAATCGTAGGTCGCAGAAAAACTGACCAGGAGATCAGCCGCTGCCGTCTTGACACCGAAGATCTGGCCCGGTCCTGGATCACCGAGAGACAGCACCGCGGCCAAGACGGCTGCCAGGGTCGTCACCGGTGCTGCATGAACCATTGCTGCCCTGATCATGGCCCGCTCGCCGCCGGCAAGTCGTGCCGCATCAAGCCTGCTCGAGCCCAGCCCAAGTGTGGCCGCCAGGCCGGCGAGCGCGGTCAGGCCACAGGCCGGAGCGAAGAACACCAAAATGACGCCGGGCACTCCGTCGAGGAAGAACATCAATGACCCGGGCAGGTGCGCACCCAGTATCGACCAGCCAAGACCCAGCAGAAACGACGGTAACAACAGCGGCAGAGCGAGCAGAGCGAGCAGCAGCGAACGACCTCGAAATGAAAACAGGCCGGCAACGACTCCGGACGGCCAACCGACGGCAAAACCGAGGACCGCCGCCGCCAGTCCGACAAGAGCACTGACACCAAGGTCACCCAGGAATCCGGCCAGGACGAGGTCGTCTCTTCCGACCGCACCGAGGGCGCCCGCCAGAAGTGGCACGGCGGGCGCCACCAGCACCAGAGCGACAATCACCAACCCGACCAGGCGCCATCGGCCCGGCCGCTCGAGGACCAGGCAGGAAGGCATCAGCGAGCCACCCACTCCTTCAGGTACCCGGCAGTCAGGTCTTCCAACTCTACGGCCAACTGACCGTAGTCGACCTCCATCGCCTGGATCTCATCAAGCACGATCATCCCCTCAGGCACGGTGACCCCGGGTCGCAAGGGAATCTGTGCAGCCTCGGACGCAGCCAACGCACTTTCGGTCCGAGGGGAGAGTAGAAAATCAATGAACCGGCGCCCTGCCTCCGCATGAGGCGCACCGGCGATCAGCACGACACAGTTGGGGACCAGCAGGGTCCCGATGCCTTCGCCGTCTGGATAGACGACCGCAATCGGGCTCCCCTCGAGCCGGGCGACATTGGCGTCATCAGTGTCGGTGAGACCAAGTGCAAACTCACCTGAAGACACCCTGCGTCGAACCTCACCGTTAGATGACAGAACCCGGCCTCCGCCTGCCAGGAAGGCATCGAAGAACTCGGTAGCACCCTCGTGTCCGAGAACCGAGAACAGTGCAGCAGCGTGCATCGACGTGGTCCCGAAGAGAGGATTGGCAAGGCAAACGCGGCCACTGAATTGCGGATCGAGCAGGTCAAAGATCGAACTCGGCGCCTGTGCCTCGGGAATCACATCAGTGTTGTAGATCAGCACCCTGGCACGAGTCGAAAAACCGGTCCAGAAGCCCTCGGGATCAGAGAACTCCGGCGGCAGTCCCTCGGCCACAGGCGAACGGTAGGGGGCGACCACCCCGTGGCGTTTGAGGATCGCCGCCCTGACCGGATCACCGCTCCAGAAGACATCGGCCTGTGGCCTCTTCTTTTCGGCCATCAGGCGATTGAGCAGCCCCGTACTCTTGGTTTCTTCTGTGTCGGTGACCAGACGAACCACGATCCCGGTCTCGGCGGTAAAATCTTCCGCAACCGGCCGGGCAAAGACATCATCGACCGAGGTGTAGACCACCACCTCGGAGTCGGCGCCGGAGCCTCCCCCCGGTCCACCGCAACCGACAGTAACCAACACAAGAACGGCGATGACCGCTGGATTCCTGGTCATTATTTCCCCTCACCGGCCGCGATGACCTCGAAATCGTCAAACGCAGTCACCGCATCTGCCTTGGTCCACAAGCCGACCCGACCGGCCGCAGTGAACGTGTCGTCCTCGGCCTCGAGGGACAACTGCCCATCGTAGAAGCACTCGATGTGATTTCCCGTCATGGAGACACGGATTTCGTGCCAGCCGGGGGTGGCTCCGATCGTCATGCTCTTCAACATTTTCCGGCGACCGTCGACAACTCTGTAGAGGCGAAAGTTGTCTTCCAGGGGGTTGTAGCGGGCGATGTAGTAGTTGTTGATATCCAGGTAACGCCAGACCGGCCCGCCACCCTGATCCTCGACGCCGGACAGACTCTTGAAGCGAACGCTGACCTCGAGATCCTTGAGTTTGGCCTCGTCGGCGACGATGACGTTGAAATACGAACCTTCGTTCTGTGCGGCCTGCACCAGCATTCCGGGCGCACTCGGCGCCGTGTCATCGGCCCGGACCTGCCACGTACCTGTGGCCACGGTAAAGTCCGAAGGCGCCGGCCCACTCTTGACATCGTCAAAGTTAAAGCCGAAGCCACCGGCTGCTACGGTCGACACGACCAGGAGAACGATCAGAAATGTACAACGACTCATAGAACTCATCTCCTTTTCTCAGCCCTCACCATAGTTCGTCACCCTGATGATTGAAAGAGTCTTGTCATATCGAGAGAAATATGACATATTTTATCAGAGGTGACAATTTATGGAACTAAGGACACATCTTGGAAGCAATGGCAGGATTGTTCTGCCGGCGCCGGCCCGTCACGCCCTCGGTATCAAGCAAGGGGACGAGTTGATCGTCGTGGTCGAAGACAATGAGATTCGGCTCCAGACCGTTGCCGAGGCGGCACGGAGGGCGCAAGAAATTGTGAAACGCTACGCGGAACCGGGCCGGAGCCTGGCCGATTCCCTGGTTGCCGAACGGCACGACGAGGCCGACTGTGAGTAAATCGGTTCTCGATGCCTCGGCCTTGCTCGCCCTGCTCCAGGATGAACCTGGCGCTTCGCGAGTCCTCGAAGAATTGTCCGAAGCCCTGATTTGCTCGGTCAACCTGTCCGAGGTCGTGGCCAAATTGGCCGACTTGGGCATGCCGGAGACTGAAATCCGCCGCGCGTTGAGCCTCGGCCTCGAGATCATTCCCTTTGACGAAACCCTCGCATACTCCGCCGGGGTCCTGCGCCCGCCAACTCGCCATGCCGGCCTGTCCCTCGGAAATCGGGCCTGCCTGGCCCTCGCCAAATCTCGATCCCTTCCCGCATTGACCACCGACCGCAGCTGGACCACTCTCGATTCCGAAATCGAGATCGTTTTCATTCGGCCCGAACCCGTTGAGGGTTAGGAGGGTGTTGGGCATTGACGGCAGATGGATTTCGGAGGGTCGTGAAGTGCCATTTGAGGCACATTCGAGACGCTGTACTCACCGTACGGGCCGAGGATGCAACAAAAAAGGGCCTTTACGACACCCGAAAGGCTTAGCTGTTCAATGCCCTACACCTTCCTGGGCACTTTCTCCGAGAGAGTGAATGACACCGCTGCCGATGAACCACAGTTCCCGGCGAGGTGCCACATCGAGGTTCATCGCCTTTTGCAGAGCGCGGGCATAGATCTCCAGCTGCGGCTGGTAGACAGCGGCTCGGTCTTGAATTTCATCGTCGGTCGCAAGATGGTCGGTCTTGTAGTCCGCAACGACGATCTCGCCGTTGTCGGGGTCTTGGTAGACAAGATCAATTGCGCCGGTCATGGCGCCCACGGCGCCTCCGGTCTCCGGCGTCGAAACCAGAGCCAGTTCCCGTGCCAGGATCGACCCATCGAGGTCCAGAAACCGCCGCCACACCGGTCCCTCACAGAAGTGTTTGACAATCGTCTCCAGACGCTTTCCGGCAGTCGCTCTGATGTCTTCTCGGGGCAGGGCGCCATCCAACCACACCAGAGCCTCGTCAAGCCTGGTGCTCAATTCATGGGCCGGATCCTCGGCGGCGTGGTCGAAACGCTCCAACAGACCGTGCATCGCCGTACCGACCGCCATGGCAACCCACTGGTCGACACCAGCCTCACGCGGCGCCTTCGGCTCGTCCTCGGCACCGTCGAACCTCTCAGCCACGGCTTCCCTGAAAAGCCGATGGCCCTCCTCCGAAGCCGTGCCCAGCCAGGGTCGATCTTGACGTTCCCGTGCCTGCTCCCTCCAGCGATGCAACTGCTCGGCGTCACTCTCGATCTGGGCCGGATCGATGGCCATCCGTTCAATCACCTTGGCTTCGACCCTCGGCGTTTCCCCGCCCCACCTCGGATGTCCCAGCCAGACCCACCGCGCCTCAGCAAGGTCCAGTCGGGGGCCCTGTGTCTCATCCGGCCACAGGTCCTCAATCGCGGGCCACCCGCCGGTCCTTTCCTCGAAGGACTTGAGCATGGGACCCATGCCGGTGGAGGGCATCCAGTTTCCAACGGTCACCAGGCGTTTCTTCGCCCGGGTCAAGGCGACGTAGAGCAGCCGGATACGCTCTGCCTCCGCAACATTCTTGTATTCCGCCTCGACCTCAAAATAGCCAGGCGTTCGCATGCCCCTGAGGACCATTTCCCAACGACCATTGACCGATCGTGCGCCCGTCACGGCGCCTCCGCGATTCGAGCCGGGCCCCGCATGGGTCTGCACCAGCCACACGTGCTCGAAGCCCAGACCTTTGGCCCCGTGGATCGTCAAGACGGCGATGCCCTCGACATCACTGCGTGGCCGTCCGCTGGTCTCGTCGGGATTCTCTCGCTCGGTTCTTCTCAGGTGTCGCAAAATTGTGTCCGCCGTACCACCGTCGACCAGAATTTGCTCGAGGTCACGAAAGAAACGATCCAGATTGGCCAGACGGTAGGTCCCGGGAAAACGGCATGCAGCCAGAGGTTCCAGTGCCATCAGGCTTCGCAGGCGTTCGAGGAAGACATCCGGAGCCTCCACCTCAAACGATTCCCTGAGATCCAGGAGTCTCGTCAAGAAACCCTGTAATGCCTCGGGCCAACCGGCCAGGGCCAAAAGGGACACACCGCCGAGATCGAGCGCCTCGACCTCACGTGCCGCATCCTCAATCAAGGTTCTCAGGCCTTCCGGCGTGTCGTCGATCCCCAGTCTCATCATCCGACCCGGTAATCCAGCCTTCCACAGCGGTCGCAGCGCCGCATCCGGTACGCCCACCATCGGTGACCTGAGTAGAGCGACCAGCGCCAGGACATCGAAGGGGTCGAGGATCAGCCGGATCAGGGCCATCACTTCGATGACTTCCCGGGTGCGGTAGTAGTTCGGGTCTTTGCCGACAACGTAGGGAACACCGTATCGACGCAGTGCCTCCAGGAAGATTGCCTGGTGGCCACGGGAACGCATCAGCAGGGCCATCTCACCCCAGGGTGTGCCTGAGGCATGCAGATCTGCAGCATCCCTGGCCACCGCTTCAGCTTCCAACTCGGAAGCTGCCGGCGCCGAGGTCTTGTCCGGAACTCCAGTCAATGCAACAACCGTCGAAATCCAATGCTCCACCGCCGTTCTGATGCCTTCCTCACACCCCGGGCTCTCGCCGATTCCCTTGGCGGCGATCAGTCTTTCGAAGGCCGGCTGAAGATCCTCTTTCTCATGCATTACCGGTTCAACCAGGCGGGTGACCTCGTCCAGGACCGGCTGAAGGGAACGGAAATTGACCCTCAGGGATCGTCTGTCGCCGCCCTGATCCTCAACGTCCCGGACCAACTGCTGATAGACCTTCATATCAGCATTCCGCCAACCGTAGATCGACTGTTTTGGGTCACCAACCAGGAAGAGCCCCGGCCCCGCCCCGTGCTCATCAGGCATACCGAGCAGGCTGACGATTTTGGCCTGATCCTCGTCGGTGTCCTGCATCTCGTCGACCAGT
>JAUXDC010000201.1 GCA_030618605.1 Holophagae bacterium
CAGGACGAAACCCCTTTCTGCCTCCCGAACCGGATTTGTACGTA
Source organism: Holophagae bacterium (assembly GCA_030618605.1). Classification (GTDB taxonomy): domain Bacteria; phylum Acidobacteriota; class Thermoanaerobaculia; order Thermoanaerobaculales; family Sulfomarinibacteraceae; genus DAOWGJ01. Next base: position 45 of record JAUXDC010000201.1, read on the forward strand.
GGCGACCTTTCTCCGACCCACGGCGCCGTTCTCAACAAGTTCAATGTCTTCGGTGGGCACCTCTTGGTCATCACCAGGGAGTACGCACCCCAGGAGGGCCTGCTGGAGGAGGAAGATTTTGACGCACTGGCGTTGGCGATGGAGGGCGTCGACGGCCTGGGTTTTTACAACGGCGGCCGTCAGGCTGGCGCCAGTCAGGTTCACCGGCACCTGCAGGTGGCGCCCCTTCCTCTCCTGCCCTCATCCGAAGCGTGGCCTACCCCGATCGATGCGGCGATCACAGCCGGCAGATCGCTGCCCTATTCTCATGCGCTCACGTTGCTGGAGGGGCGGCCTCTGGGCCGGTCCGATGTGCCTCGTCTTTTCGAATTCTACAAGTTGCTGATGACTGATCAGGGATTGGCTGGCGGGGATCGTCCCTACAATATGCTCCTGACGCGCCGCTGGATGATCGTCGTACCCCGGACTTTTGACCGCTTCGAGCGGATTTCGATCAATGCCCTGGGTTTTGCCGGTTCGCTGTTGGTTCGTGATCGGGAATGCCTGGCCCGGGTCAAGAGGCTTGGACCGGGTGCCCTTTTGCGAAGGGTGGCGGGGCCATTGCCGAAGGCAAGAGCCTAAACCAGTGGGTTGTTGAGGCATTGGATCAGGCCGCTCACGTCTGATTCTCAGGCCAGTCCAATCAACTGTTCTGCATCCTCGGCCGGGCAGGGCAGTCCCTGTGATTCCAGCCCTTCTTTGTAGTCCTTGGCGGCTGAGGGAATCAGAATCATGAAGGCGGCGGCTGCAGCCGATCGAGCACGGTCGGAGTTTGAGAGACCTTCGCCGAGGCCCTTGAGGAAGGCATAACGAAAGAGGGTGTGCAAGAGATCGTCCTGAGCCTTGGGCGATAGGTCCAGAGAGTCGTAGAAGCACGCAAGCGCGAGAGCATGGCCCTCCCAGCGTTCGAGGTCCTGTGCGACGTCGTCCAACCTTGTACGCTTGGCGGTATCGAGAGTGGCCGTTTGCAGGCGGAGGTTCTCGAGATCCCTGATTGAAAGCCACTTGGCCAGAGCCGGTTGTCTTTCCCACAACAGTGCTGCCATGTTTCCGCATCGACGTTGGCGTTCGAAGAAGGATCTAGGGTCGTAGGGGTGATGGTGAAAGGCCAGGGCCGAGGCCCGGTATCGGATCTTGAGACCCCATTCCGTCAAACGATGGGCGAACTCCGCATCCTCGAATGCGGCCGAAGGGAAGGCCTCCGAAAAACCGGTCGGTTCCCTGTCAAGCAAGGTCCGGTGAACCGAAATATTTGATGTATAAAAATGCCGAAAATCGTACTCGGAACCATTCTCAAGCCAGTGGTAGCTGAACTGCTGGGCGCCGACGCCGTCGACATGCCGCATTGTCGCCGTCACCGAGTCAGACTCCGGCCACCGAGTCAGGCCCAGGATGGCGATGTCGGGGTCAGCGGCTTCACAGTGGCCCCGGAGGTGTTGTTCGAGAAGATCGGGCGCTGGTTCGATATCGTCGCCGGTGAAAAGAATGATTTCACCCTGCGCTGTCCGGAGGCCCCGATTGCGGGCAGCTGCGGGTCCGGCGTTTTCCTGTGCCAGGCGGCGGAGCCTGAAGCGTTGGGGTCTCAGTGATGCGAGGAGATCCCGGGTGTCATCCGGAGAGCCGTCATCGATGACGACTACCTCGAAAGAAACATCACCGGGCTTCTGTTGTTCCCACGCATGGAGGGCCACAGCCAACGCTTCGGCTCGTCCGAAGGTTGGGATCAGCACGGAAAAGGTCGGAGACGGGTTCATTGCTCATGGCCTGTCAGGACCTCGCGGTAGATGTTGTCGGTCTGTTCGGCCCGTTTGATAATCTCAGTGTTAGGTGTGCCCGAGCCACGGGCCCCGGCATCGATCGCTTCAAGTATTGCACCTGCCAGTGCTTCGGTATCCCCAGCAGTCCCTCCGAGGTGGATGCCTCCGATACCGGATTCGGCCAGATCCGCGGCCTCTCCACTTGACGGTGCAACCATCGGTACACCAGAGGCTACGGCAATGGCCGCCGCCGGAGGCAGAATCTCGCTTTGGCCGGGACAACAGATGACGTCCGCCGCCGCGACGATGTCTTCGAGGCTGTGGTCCGCGTCGTTGACCGCAAAACGATCGAGGCCGAACAGGCGTCCGAGATCATCGATCGCGGGTGCGAGGGGACCGCGTCCGACGACCCGGAACCAGATGTTTTCGTGCTCACCCAGGGTCCGTGCCACGGCGGCTACGTCTTCGGCGCGACTGGAAGCGGTCAAATCACCGGCTACGACGACCAGGGTGGCGTCAGCGGGAACGCCGAGGGTCCGGCGGATCTCTGGAGTGCTCTTTGCAGAACGACTCTCCAGGGGAGTCGGCGCCAAGTGCAAGGCGCCGATGCCGGGAGTTCCCTCCAGTCTGTTTCGATGGGCCTCGGTTCGAACGATGGTTTCATCGGCCGTCATTGGGCTTCGACCAATCGCGATCGCCTCATACACCACTCGAAGGGAGGGCAGGAGCCGGCGAGCCTGTTCGACGGATGGGCCGAGATCCTCCGGGTTGCCGATGGCCCACACCGTTGTCGGTGAAGTGCTCAGGAGGAGTGCCTCGACGGCGATTTTCCAGGATGCCGGTTGGAGAACTGAACCAAAATTATGGACGGGTGTTTCGTCCGATGAGAGGGCTTTGAGACGTCTTTCGCCGGCCTCGGCCCACGGGGCCAGGGATACGATCACTCGCGAGAGGGTGCCGGCGGCGTTGAGGCCGGTGGCCAATCTTTTTTCGAGACCTTCGACGAGCGGGTTTGTGACCAGGATGAAGAGATCGACGGGTTGCTCTGGGAGGATTGGTGGGAGGGTGGTATTGAGCCGCAGGTCTGCCCGCCTGACATTTTTCGGCAGGCCGACCAGATAGGAGTCATTTTGCCAGATTGTCGAACCGTCGAGATGTGTCGGGTGCAGGAGCCACTCCTTGCCTTCCGGGGGCGAAGGGCAGGGGAGGCGCTTGGCGATCACCGGTCTGCCGAGGTCGGTTGCCGCCTGAGCGAGACCCGCCCAACCTTTCCCACACAGGGCGCCATGGAGGTCTCGGCGTACGGCCAGGATCTCGGTCTGATGACCGGGAACCTGAATCCAGGCGGCGTCGATGTCCTCCAGAGCAAAGAGCCACGGCAGGTCAGGTGCGTTGATGGTTGTCGGGTCGGTATTCCTGGGAAGGTCCAGCAGGATGTCCTGGCCCAGCTTGGGAAGGACCTTTGCCGGAGAGGGATTGTTGACGGCGGCGAGAACCCGCACCATGTCGGCGCCGGGATCGGTCGCACGCCGGAGAGTACGCACGGCGCCGGCGGCCAGCCGAAGTCCCTTGCGAAAACTCCTCGTGATCAACCCGTCGGCGGGGGCCGGCAGGGGTAGCTCGAGGGGTCGTGCTCCACCATTGATCTCGTCCTTGGCGGAGGCAGAGAGACGATCGACGACAGTCGTCATTTGATGGTGCAAGTCACGGTTGTCGTCTGCAAGGTCCTTGAGCTGCTCTTGCAGTTTTTTCATTCGGTGTTCGAGTTTCCGATTTTCTCGATCGAGGTGGGGTGTGTTGTTCATCGGGACAAGCTTAGCCCACCCCAGTGGGGCTGTGGCTGGGAAAAGACGGATTGAAACTGGAAACTGGATCTGGCCATCCTGAAGTATCCCTGAGGACGTTCGGAATACGGCGTTTCTTGGTAACCAGTCGCCATGGCTTTACGTATTACACTTGACCACGCCGGATGGAAAAAGAGGCAGCGGCGTGACTCAAGTTTGGGAGTGCCGGATGATTGGTTCAGACAAGCAATATTCTCCGAGAGTAGCTTTCCGTCTTTTGGCGTTTATTTTCTGTTGTTTCGTCGCTGCGACGGTACCGGCCCAGAGTGATGAGGTTGGGGACGAGCCGGAGGGGATGCAGGGTGTTTTTCGTGGAGAACTCGATATCAGCATCATCAATCTCTACGTCACCGTCGTGGACAAGGAGGGCCGGCCGGTTCCCGGCTTGGGCCCTGAGGATTTTGAGATCATCGAAAACGGTGAGTCGAGGGAGATCACCAACTTCGCCATCCTCGAACACGGTAGGCGCGTCGTTCCTGAGACGGTGGATGCAGAGAACCGGGGTTCCTCTGAATCGGGCGATGCAACGAAGACATCGACCCGACACGTTGCGGTGTTGTTCGACCTTCCCAGCCTGCAACGGAGGAACAAGGACCGGGTCGTCGAGGCCGTTGGGTCGTTTGTCAGGGAGGGTCTCGCTGATGGTGACCAGTTTTTGGTAGCGGTCAATTCCGGTGAGTTGGAGATTGTCAGTGAGTTTTCGTCCTACGAGGCTTCGTTGATGGCGGCGCTGCAAGGGGTTGCAGATCTCGACAACAGTGGGGACGCCGTCAAAAGCAGCAAGCGCATGCTCAAAAGGACGATTCATACCAGCCGATTCATGAAGATGAACAAGGTCCCGCTCAGCTCCGAGGTCGTGGTAGACGAAGGTTATGTCAGGGCCCAGGCGGGCATGCTCCAGACCGAGATCAACAATAAGCGACAGTATGAGTTCCAGAGGATTGACCAGGCGATCGGCGTGGCGGATGAGTTGGTCAGGGCTCTGGCCGGGATCGACGGCCCGAAGGTGGTTCTGTGGATAGGAGAAGATCTGGCAATGCGTCCTGCCTACGATCTCTACCAGGTCTTTTACAAGAAGGCAGCCTTCTACCAGGACATCCTGCGATTGTCCCACCCCGAACTCTGGAGCAGGGAGATGGATCTGGCCCGACAGTTTCAGCATCTGGCCGCATCGGCTCAGAGCTGTGGGGCGACCTTCCATGTCATCGACGCCTCCGACCGGGACAGAGAAATGGGAAATGCGGACTACGGCTCGCCAAGCCTGGACGACCTTATCAATAGTGAGGCCGTCGGTAATCTTTGGACCCCGGGCACCGATCCAACCGAGTTCTGGGAAATGACTGAGGGAGCGGACTTCATGGCCCTGGCGACAGGGGGATCGGTTCAGAAGAACACACGAGACCTCGAAGGCTCGGTGGCCAGAATCCGGGAGCAGATGGTCCTGACCTATTTCCTTGGCTATCAACGACCTGGAGCGCCTGACGGGAAGATTTCCAGCGTACAGGTTAATGTCATGAAGCCCGACCTCAGGGTCCGGCACCATGAGAAGGTCCTCAACAAGACCGGCGATCACCATCTTGCTGATCTGGCACTTTCTCGCGTTCGATTCGACATTGGTGGAAACTCGCTGGGGCTGTCGCTTGTTGAAGGTCAGCCACAGGCCGAAGACGAAGGGAAGATCGTTCGATCTATTCAGTTTCGGGTGCCGGTGGAGAGTCTGGTTCTGATGCCGACCGGCCAGGTCCACTCGGGCAATGTGGTGGCGGCGGTTGCTGTGCTCGACGGTGACGGAAAAACGGCAGAACCGAGGTTGATGCGACTGTCGATCGCCATTCCGTCAGATCGATACCAGCCCGACGCCGTCGCCGCGCGGACCCTTCGTCTGTTGATGTCTCCGGATACGCGCCGCATCGCCATCGGCATCCGGGATGAAACCTCGGGTCTGACCTCGACCGCGGTTCTGGACCTGATCCCCGTCGAGGCGCCTGCCGAGGACGACTGAGAGCAAAAAAGCCACAAGAAGAGCAGCCACAAAAAGGCACGAAAAAGCACAAAAAGGAAGGCAAAAGGCCTGCTTGGACCGCGGTCCAACGCCGGCCGAAAATCTCTACTCAAACACCGGATCGTGAACCGGGTACGAGATGATCGTGATTAGTTCTTCCTGTGATGTGACCGTCGGATCGCTGACGTAGCTCTCCCAGGGGTCGCCGGCCGGTTCAAAGCTGTGGGCGCCAATGAACGCAATCACTTTCCGATAGCTTTCGGAGATCTCGGCATAGGGTCCTACATGGACGGCCTGAACGACCCGGCCCGGTGGAGTGGCGCCACGCTGCACCGGGGATTTTTCCAACTGCGCCTCGGTGATGTCACCGGAATAGGGAATGCCGGCATCGAAGATGAAGCCCTCCTCACCCCAGGACCGGGCGAAGGCCATCGGCGCCCCGGTCTGCTCCAATTTGTGCCGCTGCATCACGCCGGTGATCGTGCCGTAAGCCTCGCCGAGGGCTTGGCCGATAGATGCCGCTTCTGCATCGGCCTGGCCGTGTACGAAGAGAATAGGGGCTGCGACACGCTCATCAACCGTGATATCCATGGCGGACCAGTCGGCATCGGGGAGGGCTTGGGCGATCTCTTTCAGTTTGCTGAGCCCCTGTTCATAGCTGCCCCCCACCAAGGTATCGAGAATCAAGCCTTGATATCGACCCAAAAGGTCCCAGCCGAAATCGGTGTCGAAATTCCAGGTGATGAGGGTCCCGTTCTCGGTGTTTTTGATGTCGAATGAGGTCTCGGCGAATCCTTGGTCTGAAAAATCATTATGAATTTCAACTCGCTCGAATGGTATGGAGGCGGTGATCTCCTGGCTGCCGCTGCCGACCCGGGGATTGTCCGAAACCCATGACATCTTCGCCCCCGGCCCGAATGCCGGCCCCTCGTAGGTGTAACGGGCCTCAGGGTCCATCTCGAACCACGGAGACCATCGATTGAACAGCGCGAAGCCGTTGACAAGCGCAAAGACCGTTGCCGGCGGGGCGTCGATTGTCGTCGTCCGCTCGACATGAATACTCGAAGGCAGCAACACGCCGACGACGACGGCAAGGGCGACGAGGATGAGCAGGGTGATGAGGGTGATTTTGAGGATCTTCATGGTGGGTATCGTGTCATAGATTTGAATGGTGGGGCAAGACTCTAGGGGAGGCGAGAATTTGAAACTAGAAACTGGAAACTAGAAACTGGAAACAAACCGACATGCCGGGGGGCTTGACTCATTGGATCAGGGTTGTGTGAGGTTATCCGCGAGACGGATACTCTCGGTTGCAGTACGAACAGTGAGATGCGCGTGAGCAGTTGAATTTCGAGCCTGTAAAGGCTCTTAT
>JAUXDC010000202.1 GCA_030618605.1 Holophagae bacterium
AGCTGAGCGAACTCGTTGATGAAGGTGATCTTGGTAGCGAGGAAGGCGTTGGAGGCGTACTTGATCAGCTCGGAGGTTTCAACGTTGGTGATGACGAACGGAGTCTCGATCAGATAGAGCGGTGCGTAGATGTCCTTCATGATGGCGATGGCCTGATGGTCCCGGGCGCCGATGACGACGCGATCGGGGCGCATGAAGTCTCCGATGGCGGAGCCCTCTCGAAGAAATTCGGGGTTGGAAACTACCGAGAAGGGGTGCTCCAATCCCGCCTGCTCGCCAAGGATTTTCTCGATCATCTGGCCGGTCCCGATCGGCACGGTTGATTTGGTGATGATGACCTTGTAGCCGTTGAGATTCCTGGCGATGCTCTCGGCCACCTGAACGACGTAGGACAGATCGGCCGAGCCGTCATCCTTGGGAGGAGTGCCGACGGCGATGAAGATTGCCAATGCCTGCTGAATCGATGAGTCCAGCTCGGTGGTGAAGTGGAGGCGACCCTCTTTGATGTTCTTGGCGACGATGGCGTCGAGCCCAGGTTCGTAGATCGGGATCTCTCCGCCAAGCAGCATGTCGATCTTGGTCGTATCCTTGTCGACGCAGGTGACGTTCATGCCGAAATCAGCGAGGCAGGCGCCTGTGACCAGCCCGACGTAGCCCGTTCCAACAACGCAGATATTCATTGGTGTCCTCCGTGGCATGGGCGCGTATCAAATCGCGTCCGACGAGCGGGGATTCTACCACCTAATCTGAGCGATTGTGGCGGATGAGATGTGCCAAATCCTTGAGGCTCTGGTGCTTGAAAAAAACGTAGGCATACCTGTTTGTCTGTCGAGGCTTTTTGAGAGTAGGAACCGGCACCAGCCCAAAGGGCTGCCACGCCGAAGGCAGGGGGGAGCGAAGCGACCTGTGTGGGCAACCCAGGCTCCAAGGATTTGACACAGATCGCCGATGAGAATCGCTCAGGTTAGGTATTAGAACTACTTGAGCTTGCGGTCGTTTCGGGCTACGCTCCCGACGCCCCGGAAGCAATGCGGGGCATGGAGGTTCCCAATGGCTGTCCCCCTTCTGGATTTAACAAGGCAATACGTCCCTCTCCGTGACGACATCCTCGCCGTCATCGACAATCTGTGTTCATCGCAGCGGTTTATTCTCGGTCAGGCGGTCGCCGATTTCGAACGAGAGGCGGCCGAGGTTCTCGAGGTCGAACATGCCGTCGGCGTGACGTCGGGAACCGATGCCCTGCTGATCGCCTTGATGGCTCTCGGCATTGGCCGTGGTGACGAGGTCATTGTGCCGACCTTCACCTTTTTCGCCACTGCAGGCGTCGTTCATCGATTGGGGGCGACCCCGGTCTTCGTCGATGTCGACCCGGTGGACTACTGCCTCTCGATCGATCAGGTGCGGGAGGCGATCTCGGATCGAACGAAGGCGATTATTCCGGTCCACCTCTTTGGTCAGTCGGCCGATATGGAGGCCCTGATGGCGGTTGCCGGTGAGATTCCGATCATCGAGGACTGCGCACAGGCATGGGGCGCCGATTTCATGGGACAACAGGTCGGGAGCATGGGCCTGATGGGCGCCTTCTCTTTCTTCCCGTCGAAGAATCTGGGCTGTTTTGGTGATGGTGGCCTGGTGACGACCAACGATTCCGAAGTTGCGGCGAATCTCCGTGAACTGCGGATGCACGGCCAGTCCGGTCCCTATCTGCACCCGAAGGTCGGTGGAAACTTCCGTATCGATGCCCTGCAGGCAGAGATCCTCAGGGTCAAAATGCCCCACGCGGCCGCCTGGGTTGACGGTCGGAGACGCCATGCCGCTCTCTATACCGAGTTGTTCGCCAACGCCGGTCTCAGCGAAACCGTGGAGCTGCCGGAGGCCCTTGAGGGGCGTGGTCACACCTTCAACCAGTACGTCATCAGGGCGCCCAAAAGGGACGAGCTCAGGGCCCATTTAACAGGACTGGGCATCGGTTGTGGGGTCTATTACCCCCTGAGCCTGCACTTGCAGCCATGCTTTGCCGAACTGGGCTACAAAGAGGGCCAATTGCCGGTTTCCGAGCAGGCCAGCCGAGAGGTCCTGGCGCTGCCGGTCTTCGGTGAGTTGAGTGAGGACGAACTGCGTGAGGTCGTCGAAGGGATAGCGGCCTTTTACCGCTAGCGGCCTTCAATGCGGATCCTTTTGGTTACGACACGGTTTCCCCTTCCGGCATGGAGGGGACAGCAGGTCCGGACCGCCGAGTGGCTGGACGCGCTCAGGGAGCATTCGCCTACCCTGGTCTGCCCGGAAAGGGTGGAATCCGGCCCAGAGGTTGGGCTGGACGGTGTTGATCTCCGCTCCTATCGGGCGTCGGCGGTTTCGAGTGTATGGGCCGCCCTGTGCCATGCGGGCTTGGGGCGGCTTGCCGTTCAAGAAGGCATGTATGCCACCGGGGCGGCTCGTGCGGCCGTTCGCCGGGCCGTCATTCAGACATCTCCGGACCTCGTCATCATCCAGATGGTCCGCTGCGCCTGGGCTGCGGATGAGGTTGAGCGTGAGGCGCCGGGCACTCCCATTCTCTTCGACGCGATCGACGCGATGGGTTTGCACTACGAGCGGGCCGCCGAGACCTTGAACCCGCTCATCCGGCCCTTTGCCCGTCTCGAAGCCTCCCGGTGCCGTCGCCGTGAGCAGCAGTTGGCCTCGCGGGCGGCCCTAACCGTTGCCGTGGCCCAACGGGATGTCGAGGCGCTCGGTGCGCCCGAGGGCAGGGGACGGGCAATTTCGGTATCGGGAAGAACATCGGAGATCTCCCGAAAGCCGGCCTCGGCGCCGACGATCCTGCTTTCGGGCAATCTGGGCTATCGGCCGACGGTCAAAGGAGCGCGGTGGTTCGGAGCCGAGGTCTGGCCGAGGCTGAAGTTAGAGATCCCGGATGCCCGATGGGTTCTTGCGGGCGCTCGACCCGCGGGCGCCGTCCGCGCCTTGGCCGGCGTACCGGCCGTGGAGATTCATGCAGATGTTCCCGACCTCGGACCCTTCCTGGCCGAGAGCTGGGTGGCGATTGCGCCGATGGCTTCCGGATCTGGCGTTCCGATGAAGGTCCTGGAAGCCTGGGCAGCCGGTGTGCCTGTCGTCGCCCATCCGTGGACGGCGGCTGGTTTGGACGGCGCCGGTCAAGGCGCGCTACGGAAGGCCGAGGGTGCGGATGAGTGGGTCAGTGCGCTGAGTGAGCTCCTCGGCAACCGCGAGCAACGGGAGACTTTGGCATCCGTTGGCCGCAAGGCCTGGGAGCGAAGCTATCAACCTGAGAGGGTTGCCGAGCAGATCAGGGAGGCGGTTTCTGTGGCTGCTCGTGGCGTCTAGTCTCAGGAGCGCCCCTCTCGGACGGCGCGTGCCTGGTACGGCTTTCTTCACCGGGCAGTCCCTCCCACCCGAGCCGTCGCTGCGAAGAATGCCGATACCTGGCAACGCACGGCGACACCGTCAGCAATCGAGTCTCGGCCAGAGCCGTAGGCCGCCGAGGTCGTTTTCCTCAAGGGGGGTATTTCCCCGAGCCAGATTCTGATACCCCTTGAGGAAAACGCGCCGAGCGGGGGCGCGAAGCGAACCCGAAGGCCGGGGATGGAATATAGGGGCTGGGGCGGTGGGCCGTGACAGGGACCGGTCTCGGCGCCTGGGGCCGTCATGCGATACTGAACTTTGTGAAGGTTGTGATGGGTGGTACCCATGGGGATCCTGCAACCGGCATGGGGCAGTATATTGCAGGTTCGACGCTGGACTGCTACCTTGAGACAAGAAGGTCGACAGGATGAACCGTGACCGCAGATACGCTCCAACCTGAAGGAGATTCACATGGTCAGAGCCACTATCATCGCCACCATCACCGTCTTGATCACAGTGCCCGCCCTCGCGCAGAACCTCTTTGTCAATCCAGGTTTTGACATCCCCGACCAACTCAATGGCTGGACATGCACCTCGAGCGACGGCGTGCCTTCGTGGAGCCCCGAGGATCGCATGGGATCCCCCTCATCCGGCTCTCTAATGCACGACGTTACTGCGGCAGTTAACAACAAAACAGTGTGGTGCTGGCAATGTGTCCCGGTCAATGAGCTGTGGAGCTACGTCGCTTCGGGCTGGTACTACTGGCCCAACGATCCCGACGTGTCGCAGCTCGGGTCCTCTCGTTGGTCCATGTACTACTACAGCGATAGCGACTGCACCGGAAGTTCCACGCTTGGGGCGAACGTTACCGGCGACCACCCAATGTTGGACACGTGGTACCACCTCGAAACAGAAGAAACCGCCGCACCGACTGGCGCCATGTCTGCCGTCATCTACTTCATCACGTGGCAGGACATTGCGAACGAACCCGTTCGAGCCCGAATGGACGATCTCAATTTCTCCACCACCACCATCTTCCGAGACGGCTTCGAAAGCAGCGGGGTCAACGTGTGGTCCGATTCGTTTCCCTAGTCGCCAGGTAGCATAATTGGAATAGGAGAAGAACCGCCTCTTGAGGAAAATGACCTCCTCGACCTACGGCGTGGCGAAGTTCCATTCGCTGCTGTCACCACTCTCGAAACCGTCGGCGAAGAGTGACGATACGATCGCCGTTCCCCGCACGGATATATCGTCGACATGCCATCCGTCACGAGTTTCGCTGTAGTCGGTGTTGAGGCGGAACCGGATCCGAGCCTGGGCGGCGCCGCTGAGGTCGGGGAGCTGGAGGACGACCTCATTCCATCCCGAGTTTGAGCCGTCCCACCTGATGACTTCGGACCACGTCGACCCTCCGTTGGTCGAATACTCGACGATGGCGTAGTCGAAGTTCGGCTCGGTGGCGTAGGTGTGAAAGAAGCTCAGTTCAACGTTTTCGATGGTGGAAAGGTCCAGAAGAGGAGAGGTCAACGAGGCATCGACGTTGTCTCCGTATTCTCCGCCTGGGCTGTCGGTCCAGCTGTTGTTTGGGGAGTGAGCTGCCTCGGTGGTCAGGGCCCAGGGGTTCTGGGTGGTCCAGCCTTGTGCGTTGTCGTCCTCGGCATCCTCGAACAGGGAGACCTCGAAGGGTTGAAGCAGGAAGTCGACCGTCGTCGTCGAGCCGGTGACGGCCGCGACGTCCGTCACGCTTGCGCCGCCATGATCCGGACCGATAGGCGTTGCGGCAACCGTGTAGACGCCCTCAGGCACCATCAGATTGTAGAGGCCGGTCGCCGGGTCGGAGTTGCCGGAACTGATGCTGCCGACGGTGATGGCGGCCTCGACAGGAGATCCGTCTCCGGCGGAGGTGACGGTTCCCGCGATGTGCGGCGCCGTGGCGGGATCCATGATCCAGAAGAACAGGGCGCTGGTGGGTCCCCACTGGGCGGCGTTGTCCTGGGACTGGCAGAAGAGCGTGTGGCGACCGTCGGCAAGTCCAGTGGTGTCGATTGACTGCTCGACCGGCTCGATACCGGCGTCAAACGTGCCGTCGGCAGCCGACAAGGCGTGAAAGGCCGGGGCGGGATCGGTCCACGGGGCCCCGTCAAGGCTACAGCGGGTGGCTGCGATGGTGCCGGTCGGTTCGGTTCCGCTCAAATTGTTGAAACGAGTGTCGTCGGCGGTTGCGGCGACCTCGATCGGGTCTCCGGGCGCCACGAAGGCGCCGCCCTGAAGGTTGAGATCGAGCACTTCCGGCCCGGAAGGGGTCAGATAGGGCGTACGCGGGACCTTGGCGGCGTAGATCAGAGCCTCGAGGTTCTCCGGGAAGATCGTCGACTCGAAGGACTCGCAGTCCTGGAAGAAGGTCGTGCCCAATTCAAAAACGTAGGAGGCGACGCCCAAGCGGCCGTAGGCCGAGTCGATCGTGTCGCCATCGACTGCGTACCAGATTTGGTGGGAAGGGTCGTAGCCGTTGAAGTAGGCCAATTTCCGCCCCAGGGTCTGGAGGGCCGTGTTGTTGGGAGGATTGTTGGTGGTATCGAAGCCCCAGGGCCAGAGGATGATCTCGGAATAACTGTGGATGTCAAAATAGATGCCGGTGGCGTCGTCGGGCGCCGGGGCATCCATGGCATCGTCTCGCTGATCGGGGAAGATCGCGTCGGCGTAGCTCTCGACTGTCTGCGCTTCGGGCTCGGAGGCGGCGGAGGGACCACGGAAGGTGTCGTAGCATGGATCACCGGAAGATCCGCCGCAGCAACCCCACTGGAAGCTGAAGTTGCGGTTGAGGTCGGCGCCCCGAGAGGACGAGGTCGGGCTGCAGTAGTTCTCGTTGGTGTTCTTTCGCCAACTGGCGCCGGTCTCGGCCTGCTTGCGGCCGTCGGGATTGGTGTGGAGCATCAGGTGGATCTCGTGCTCGTCCAACAGCCATGTGGCGTCGGCATTGACCCCATAGTTGCCCAGCAAATACTCGGCGAAACGGGTGGTCAACTCCGCCGTCGTGTACTCACGGGCATGGATGGCCGAGGTAATGAAGAGCACTGGTTTGCCCTGGCCGAGGCCGGTCGGTGTGCCGGCAAATTGGGAGTTGGTCAGCTTGAGGACCATCATGTCGTAGCCCGTGTTGCCGCCGGGTTCGGTCTTTTCCCAACTGTCGCCGACGTCGATCCATTGGGCCAGGGTCGGATAGTCGGTTGCCAGTTGCGCGGCCGCCGCAAAGGTCTCTTCGACGGTGCGATAACAGGGATAGCCCGGAATGCCTGTGATCTGGTCCGGAAGCCGAAAACGGGGTGCGCAGTAGTCTGCAGTCAACTTGGTGTCGATCTCCATTGGGACACCCATTGCCTTGAGTCGGCTGAGACCGTCACGGTCAACTCCGACGATGAAGTAGCCTTCCTTGGCACGAAGCTCCCAGGGTTCCGTCCATCGGGCGATATCAGCGATCACCCCCGGATCGATGCTCTGCACCCTGACGACCGTTATGGGACAGTCGGTCGGAAGGGCGGGATCTCCCGCAATCAGCGGGGCGCTGATCATCAGGGACAGCACAAGGGATGAAATCGTGAGAATGCGGCTCATAAAGGGCTCCAATCGGTGCAGAGGATAGTGTGGTGGGGGGGCAGACGCAAGG
>JAUXDC010000185.1 GCA_030618605.1 Holophagae bacterium
GCTTCAGGTCACACCCGAAGCCGTCACGATTGAAGAGGTTACTCCTGGAGGTGAGGTGGCCATCGTCTGGGCTGCGAGGCAGTACGGTGTCGTCGCGCAGACATCCTGGGACACGTTCATCGCCACCGACGACGACCACGATGGTGAAATTGTCCTTTCAGATCTCGACAGGACGGCCGTTGGCGGCCCTTGTGGGTCGTCGCCGACGTCAACTCAGGTTCTTCCGCCGCCTATCGCCTCGGCATCCCGGACGAGCCGGCCGTCGACATCACCCACGGCGCTCAGGCTCTCGGCGGAACTTCTGAGCCTTCCCAGACCATCTCTGCCCCCGGGGGCAGAGTATCCCTTCTGCTGGTTCGTCCGGGCGTCGGAGCCTGGCACACCGAGATTTATGATGGTACCGAGAACGATCTCGACGGAGCCCAGGACCACGTTGTGACCACTGGTGCCGGCCTGCTCGGGCCAGGCGGACGAGCCCCCGAGGCGCCCGCATCGACCCAGACGGGCGATCTCATCATCGGCCTGGACTCCAGGGCCATGATCGTCACGATCTCTACGGTTTTCTGAGGGGGAGAACATGAAAGAAAACGGAACCACCACCGTACTCATCTGGCTTATCCTCCTGGTCTCTTTTTCCTTGTTTGCATCCGACCATCCGACCCTTGCCCGTGGCGCAGGCCCAGGCAGCATGGCCTTTGGAGGAGGCATCGACACCGTCAATCTTTTCAACGGCTCAGTGAATGCCAGCATACCCCTGGGTGTGCGCTATCCCGTCAGCGGGCACTTGAGCTATGGATTCAAACTCTATTACTCCTCGAAGGTCTGGGACTATGAACAGATCGAAAACATGCATGGCGGTGATGAATCCAGCCGACCGGCCCAATACCACTGCGGGAGCAATGGTCCCCTGTTTTGCACCGAGGCTCATCTTTCAGAGGCGCACAACGTCGGTCCGGGATGGAGGATTTCCTTTGGTGAACTCAAGTCGAAGTCCATGTACTACAACGGTTCCCAAGAATCCATACCGCTTTGGATCTACGTTGCCCCGGACGGCTCAGAGCACACCTTTTACCCGACCCATCACGTTGGAGAAATCGAAACCCAAGGCATCGCCTATACCCGAGACAACACATACCTTCGCTTGAATGAAGACCCCCTGGCACAAGGTCAGATCACCATCGAGTTTCCCAACGGCACGATGCACATCTTCAAAGACTTCGATCCCATTACAGGCGATCTCCATGACGCTTGGCGGTTGTGGAGGATGGAGGACCGCTGGGGAAACTGGGTTGAAGTCGACTATCAGACGACTCAAGACATATTCGGTGACTACTTCGAGACCTGGGCCATCGAAGACAGCACTGGCCGCACTCACGGCTTGGACTTTACCTTCGATGACAATGGAACCGGCAGTCGGACCGTAATTTCAGGAATCGGCAGAAAACGCCTGGTTCGCGCTGATCTAGGTGCGCCGCACGGAGGAACAGCCGAATACACCTTCGATTACGAGCCAAAGGCGATACCGGCACCCTGCAAAGACGACAGTTTAACCACCCCGGAGATCTTGACAGATGTCAACATGCTCAGTGGTGTATGGATGCCGAACGGCAACGGCTCGGCCTGTATTTTTGGGGACTGTGAGAAATACCTGATCACCTCGTACGGGGTTGACGAACTCTCTTCTTGGAGTTGCAATTCCATTCCGCCGTCCCCCTCAGAACAACCCGGAACCATTAGAAGCCTTCGGTTACCAACGGGGGGCATGACGGAGTGGACCTACCAAGACTGGAAGTTGCCGGCTCGCACCGACCCAGCGATGCCGATCTTGGAACGAACCACCGGCGTCGATACAAAGACCGTCCATTCCGACAACGACCTTTCGGCCACATGGACCTACACCCCAGACCTGCTCGTCTCCAACACCGACATGGCCATCGTCAACCGTGTCACCGACCCCAACGGCAACGACAGCCAGTACTTCTTCAGGACCCGAATTAGTCAGAGCGAAAGCGACTGGAACGGATGGGGCTATGGACTGCCCTATAACTTGGCGGTCGCGGATTCCTTTGGCAAAGGGACCTACCTTTCGGCAAGGCACTATGAAGGATCGTATTCAAGTGGAACCCTCCTGCGAACCGACTGGGTCAAATACAACCATGACATTTTGCCGGCGCTCCCCGCATCCGGCTTGGACTTCGATAACCAATATGTGCCTCAACATTGGTACAACTCCAACCGTCGAGTCAGAAGGCGGATGACGACGTTCGAACCTGTTGATCCACTAGAGCCCCAGAAATATTCCTTGACCAAATTCGGACTGTTCGATGGTCTGGGCCACTTCAGGAGGCAGATTCGATCAGGAAACTTCGCGGAAGACGACGCAACCATGATCGTCGTCACCAATTTCAATCCGACCCACGGTCAATACGTCGTCAACGAGGGAACCAACACCGAGGACCCAACCTCCACATACGTCCCCTGGGATGTCGCCAACGAATGGATCCTCTCTACCTACGACTACATCCGACCCAACCGCTATACCGGGACCAACGAAGTCATCAAGAGGTTCTTCTGCTTCGACGAAACCACCGGCGCCTTGAATCGTACCCGGATCCTTCAAAACAAGAACCAGACGCGCAGAGCCGACGACATCATCGTCGAATATGAACGAGGAGCCGATGGCAATCTGGTTGAAGAGCGACACTACGGCGCCGACAGCCAGAGTCTCTCTACCGCGACTGATCTCTGCTCCCTTACTCTGCCTACGACACCTGTGTACCAGATCGGCCACTCCTCCTTATACGGAGTTCGGAAGGCTTCATGGTACGAAGACCCGGCCAACGGCACGAACTCACAGGTGTACTTGCAAAACTCTCAGGTAGACGCAAACACCGGCCTCGTGACAAAGGAAACCGACACCTCAGGCTACTGGATCCAGACCACATATGACGCTCTCTTGCGGTCGATCAATGTTACGACTGCCAATGCAGCGAAAACACAGATCACCTATGCCCGAGCAACCGGTTCGGCAAGCGAAGGAACGCTGGTTCATGCGGAAATCCAGGTGACCACCGAAGACCGATTCAACAGCACCATCCTGGGACAGAACGAAACTGAATACGATGGTCTCGGAAAAACCTTCAAGGAACGACACCTCGTCAGCGACGGACAGTGGGTCGAACGCCAGACCCACTACACGAATTCCGGGCGGCTTCACCAAGTTTCCACTTGGGGCTCAGTCGCCAATCCGACGGGTTGGACGACTTATGACGACTACGACCGATGGGGACGTCCGGGGTTGATCACGCCTCCCGACGGCATCAATCATGCCGTCACACTTGATTACACCGATGTTTCGAGCGTCGCGCGGACTGTCAACGTTGGGACCGGCCAAGGCCAGGAAACACCATCGACCACCATGGAATTCTACGACAGTCACGGCGGGTTGCGAAAGGTCACCGAACCTTCGGACCCCGGTGGCGCCGACCAAGATTGGTTCTACGATTACGATGTCCACGGTAACTTGGCCACGGTCACCGGTGGGGTGCAGACAAGGGAATTCACCTACGATGGCTTGGGCTACCTTCGCTCGGAGGACATCCCGGAAAGAGAGGGGCCGATCACGTACGACGCCTACGATCCCCTCGGCAATGTGCTGGCCATGACCGAAGACGATTCGCGGTCACGCTCGAAGACTTTCTCCTACGACTCAATGAACCGCCTTACCAATGTCTACAGTGGGTCGTGGATGGCCAAGGAATACGAGTACTGGCCGACGACAGGAGGGGCTGATTGGAACCAAGGCCGACTAGAGAAGACGACACGTCATCATGAAGGCGCCATGGGCAGTACCGGTACCGATGTCGCCCGCGCCTTTGAATATAAGGGAATCGGCGCCAACGTTTCCAAGGTTACGACCGAAATTGGCTATGAGAACGAACCACCAGGGTTGTCTTTTGTCCAGGATTACACCTGGGATGACCTTGGAAACCTGAAGACCCTCAATTACCCCCGCCTCGATGGCGTCAACCAGAGGGTCGTTACCCACACCTACGACCGGGGGTGGCTTGAGGGGATCTCGGATAACTGGGGTTCCACCTTTGTTTCGGCTATCGACTATCACGCCAACGGCATGGTCTCGTTCGTGACTCACGGAAACGGCGTAGGCGAGCAGACGGTCATCGCAGCAAACGGTATCGCCCGCCCGACCGAGATCAATGCCGCCTCGCTTGACCACTACTGGACCACCGGTCAGATCGGGTACGATGGGGCCGGAAACATCACGACGATGGATAATGACACTTTCATCTACGACGCCGTCAGTCGGTTGAAAAGCAGCCGGGTGTTCCGGAACAACGGTCTGGAAACCAGAACCACCGACTTCGTCTACGACATCTACGGTAACCTGACCCAAGAGACAGCAACGACTTACATTTCCGGGCGTTCACCGGAAACTGTTGTGACTGACTTTATCGTCGATGAGGCGACCAACCGCCTCACTGGTGAAAACTATGATTATCATGGGCAACAGACGTCACTATTTTGGGGCGAAGGAAAGACACTGTTTCCATACTGGGATTACCACTTCGAAGAGATCACTAGAATCGGCAACAGTGCCACGGGCGCATGGCTCTACGACGCCGATTCCGAGCGCATTGCCGAGGACGGCCGGTATTTCATCCGAGACCTCGACGGGAAGGTGCTCGCCGAGTTTGAGGGTGAAACCTGGAAAAGGGACTACCTGTACCGAGGCTCGCAGATGGTGGCGATCCAGGATTCAACCGACGGTCTCTCCCATTTTCACCTGGACCATTTGGGGTCACCACGAATGGTCACCGACTCGGGCGGCTTCATGACCGCCCTGCACGACTACGGCCCATTTGGCGCCGAGATCTCCAACCCCTACCAAAACACCATCACCAAGAAATACACCAGCCATGAGCGGGACAATCCCAACACCCCAGGAACCAAGTTTGATCTGGACTATATGCATGCTCGGTACTATTCGCCCTGGCAGCATCGGTTTTTGTCGGTCGATCCGATCGGTGGAGATCCGAGGCAGCCTCAGAGTTGGAATGCGTTTTCTTATGTGTTGAATAATCCGATTAATCTTGTGGATCCTTATGGGATGGCTGCATATACGCCTGATTCATGGTGGTCGTATCCTGAAATCTTCATCGGTGAGATCACCGTTACAGGAGAAATCGACTATATCGCGAGTTATGAGAACTGGAAAAATGCAGGGTGGTACGGCCAGGACCTGGACCCAAACGCTCTCGAAGTGATGCGCATTGTTGGGCAGGCTGCACCCTTGGCGAGGGCATATGAATTCCTAGCTGATATCTATTCAGGCTTTTTCCATGGCGGTGGGGCGGTGGACGATATCCTCCGTGCGGGGTTGGCAAGGTTGCCTCCCCGAGTTTTGAAATCAGGGTGGTTTGCTATTAATTTCGGAGGATCTTGGCCAGGAACTACGGTACCTCGGTCTTTTGATCTTGTCGTGGGAGGTCAACAGTTTTTCGTTCACCCGAATGCCACGAAACACCTTGCAGAATATGCGGTTTCAAGGGGTGGGCGATTTCCGTTGACTCCATTCGCGGAAGCGGTTATCCAGACGATGGGGAGTGGCCTCAACAAAGGGCGGAATTTCGTCCGGCAGGGGGCCTGGGAGCTGGGGATAGACACAGCCGACAATACTATTTACCACGCGGTATACCGTCCCTAATTCTAGGAGAATTCGATGTTACAACTAACCAGCATCGTTAACTGCGCGGGCGAATTCCATGTTTCTCTTGAACAACCAACTGAAGGTGTTGTCGTGATCGAATGCTCGAGCCAGCCGGCTGAGCTGTCGCATTCGCCAACTCTCCATTTTCGAATAGGGCTCTGGGAAAAACCGCCTCTCGATATCATGGTAGATCCATACAGCAAAGGCCTGATTGGACTTCAGTTTGTACTCCAGGACGAGTCGATACCGGCGGGAGCAATTGAGCATCAGGTCGTTGCAAACCGAGCGGGCTTACCGGTTTTTGGTATGCTCTGGAATCAGGATTCGCCCTACTTTGATCTTACGGCCGCGGTTGACTTTTTCCGGACCGATTCTGGAGATTTCGCTGTGATCATTGGGGATAACAAGACTGAGGTATTTGAATCCTTGGAGGTTGACGAGGCGTTGGCAGTTCTCCTTGACCGGCATATGTTTTTGGTTGGTTTCATTATTCGTGGGCTGCCCCTACCATTAAACGGAAACGGTGCCAAACGGAAACGCGAAACGGTGCCAGGCTTTGGGACCTTAGGAAGTTAATCGTCGGTGCCTGGCTTGAGGATCTTGGGAAGTTGATAAAAGACCGGCGAACGCCGGTCTTTTTGTTTTCTTTGCCGGTCGTTACTGAGCAAGCACTCGTTCCATGCGGTGCTTTTAAACGGTGCCAGGCTTTAGGACCTTAGGAAGTTTATCATACCGGCACCAGGTCAGACGATTCAGACGATTCTTGACTGATCAGCCCAGGGGCGGGCGCCCCTGGGCTCTTTTTACGGCGCGAGGCGTCGTTCGCGGGGGCATGCCGATCTCGAACTGGAAATGTTTCCCGAGGAAGCCGCCGTGAGGAAGGCAAGAAAGCAAGAAAGGGACAGTGTTCTTTTCTGCGCTGTCTACCGTGCCGGCCTCTGTTTTCCGACCCCGGCCTTCGGGAGCGCTTCGAGATCTGGCGGTAATTCCAAGGGCTGCCGGTCGCTCCCGCTTGGCCATTTCCTCACGAGGCGCATGTTTTGGTCTCGGGAGATTCTCGCCTCGGGACGGAATGGCCTCGGCGGCCTGCAGTGTTGGCCGAGACTCGACTGCTGAGGCGGTCCCGGCCACGGGGTTCCGACTCCTCCGGGCCGGGTTCTGTATACTCCACCGCCATGGAGAGAGCCTCGCTTCGCCGAGGCTTCAATCCATCAGATTTCTGGAGGACCTGAGTTGTTGAAGATGCTGATCACTCGCTCCGCAAAGGCAGCCCTCATCGGCGCCGGAGTCCTGTTGTTTCTGTCCACAGCCTCCCCTGCCGATGCCTACGTTGGCCCGGGCGCCGGATTCGCCCTCCTGGGTTCGTTCTTTGTGATCTTTGTAACCATGATTCTGGCCGGCGTCTCATTGTTGATCCTGCCCTTCAGGACACTGTGGCGGATCATGAAGAGACGAACCAAGGTCAAGCCTCTCGTTCCCCGGGTAATTGTTGTCGGTTTCGACGGTCAAGACACCAGGCTCACCGAGAGGTTGATGGCCGAGGGCAAGATGCCCAATTTTTCGAAATTGGCGGAGAGAGGGTGTTACAGCCGGCTTCGGACGACTTTCCCGTCGATTACACCGGTCGCCTGGTCGTCCTTTTCTACGGGCGTCAACCCCGGCAAGCACAATATCTTCGATTTTCTCGACCGTGACCCCCGAACCTATCTTCCGCGGCTCTCTTCTGCCTACATCGGATCGGTTGACCGCTTTTTGAAGATCGGGAAGTACCGCATTCCTCTTGCAAAACCTGAGATTCGACTGCTGAGAAAATCAAAATCCTTCTGGAAAGTGCTGGGCGAGCACAATATTTGGAGTACGATCCTCAGAGTTCCCATTACTTTTCCTCCGGAACGC
>JAUXDC010000204.1 GCA_030618605.1 Holophagae bacterium
CAACTGTTCCCGTTCTTCGGCATTCGAGAGAAAACCGACCTCGACCAGGACAGCCGGCATCGTCGCACCGGTCAAGACTACGAACGGCGCCTGCTTGACGCCCCGGTCCTTGAGGCCCAGCAGGGCGTTGAGGCGGGCTTGGACCCGAAGGGCCAAACGGGCACTCTCGTTGAGCACCTCGGATTGGGCCATGTCCCAGAGAATCAACTCCAGGGCCGAGCTCTCTTGAATGATGGTGCTGCCGGCTCGGTTTTCCAGATCGGCCGTGGACTGGGCGGCCTCGTCGCTGGCCCGGTCGTCGAGACTCATGTAGTAGGTTTCGGCGCCGTGGACCGAGGCTACAGTTGATGCGTTGGCATGAAGAGAAACGAAGACCTGAGCATCGAGGCGATTGGCCACCGCTGCACGGTCCGTCAAGGCTCGCCCGCCGTCACCGTCTCGCGTCAGCCGGACCGGGTGGCCCGCACTGCGGAGGGTTTGGGCGAGCCGTCTGGCGATCACCAGGGTCAACGCCTTCTCGGTCAGACCCGATGCTCCTATGGCCCCTGTGTCCGGGCCTCCATGACCGGGATCGATGACGATGGGACGGGGCCCGGATCGTGCGACCGGTTGGGCGATCATCGGCGCCGGGGTCGGGGTCGGAGGTACCGTGCCCAACTCCATGACAATTCGGTTCGGTCCGGTCAGGACATTCCAGGAGATCAACCCGACACCGGGACTGAGGTCAACCTCAATGCGCCCGGGTGCTGCAACGACCGACCGGACACGGCGTGACCGAAGACGGTTTGGACTTTCGATTCGGGGTCCTGATCCCGGCATCAGGACGACCACTCCACCCCCGGGTCGAGCCTCAACCGAGGCATCGACCTTGAGGTCCAGTGAAAGCACCAGGGTAGTCGTCGCACTGAAGTCGGCAGCCGCCGGACGGATGGTGACCGTTTTGCCTGAGCTGACTCCGGGGACGATCGAGTAGCCGCCTGCAATTGGCTCGAGGTGGAATCCGAACGGCGCCAGGATGTAGTCGTCGAGGAAGCCCAGTCTGACTGCGATGCCCCCCGGCGAACTGATCGGGGCATCCTGGACTTCCGTCAGTTTGCCGTCGACCAGAACCAGTCGCCGGTCCGGTGCAAGTTGAACCAGATGTTCACCCAGTGACAAGGCCCAGACGCCGGCGGAGGCCGAAAAGGCCGCTTCGCCTCCGAGCAGCGTCATGATCGAGGACACTTCGACGTGATTGCGCACGGGCATGGTCTCGATCCTGAGCCCCTGGTGTCTGAACTCCAGTCTGGGAGGGAGGGTCTGAGCCTGGAGGCCGCCGGCGATTACCAGGGCAGTGAAAAACGCGAAGAAAACAGTGTTCCGCATGGCGGGCACATGATAGCAATTCCTCGTCCATTCCTCCGCGAGGGGGCGTGCCTCACCTAATTCTCGGGGAAACCATACATCGAGTCGTAGACCCTTTGGAGAGAACTCCAGTGGTGTGCTTCCTCTCGTGCGATGGCTTCGAGCAGGGTCTTGACCCCATTGTCCTCACTACGTTCGGCGAGCGCCTTGTAGAGCAGAAAGGCGCGCCGTTCGGAATCTATGGCGGCCAGGATCACGGTCGGTGGTTTGGCATCAGGGGCCGGTTCACCCTCTTGTGGGACAAAGAGCAATTCACTCTCTTCGGGCCACGATTTGGCGAAAATTTGGAGATCACCCATCCTGACCTGAATGAGGGAGTCCCGATGAGCCTCCTCCTCAACGGCAAATTGCAGAAACATTTCCCGAATCTCTTCATTTTCGGCAGCAGCCGCCAAATCACGATAGCCTTGCGCCGCCTCTTCCTCCTGGGCAATGGCGATATCAAGAACATCATCGAGAGACAGATCCTCCACGGGTCACCTCCGACTCTTTGGCTCCAATGTACCTTAGCCTGGGCAATTCTTCTGCATTACGGTGCCTCCTTGTTCACTCTCCCAGTCTTGCCCAGGGAGGAGGCGTTTGGCACCCCTGTTCCCAGGGGTTCTGTGGTAAAACCTTGCTCTGTGAAAAACGCACCGAGTCCTTGTTGTTTTGGGAAGAAAAATATAAAGCTCCTGATTTTGTTGCCTCTGGTTTTGCCTGGCCTTGCTTTTGCCCAGACCAATGTCAGTGGCAATCAGTCGGGAACCTGGACTTCCAACAATTCGCCGTATCAAGTGATCGGTCATGTCACTGTTCCATCGGGGCAAACGCTCAATATCGAAGCAGGTGTAGAAATCAACTTTCAGGGCCATTACCGGTTCTATGTGGATGGCAATCTTCAGGCAATCGGTACCGAAGAATCAATGATTGTTTTCACCACAGATACCCCATCTACGGGCTGGGGTGGTTTGCGCGTTGAAACCGGTGACACGATTCTGCTCGAATACTGTCGGATCGAGCATGGCTCTGCCCTTGGCAGTGAGTATCCCGATTTTCACGGTGGTGCGTTGGCCCTGTTGGGGTCAGATGCAACGGTTCGGAATTGTGTTTTTGCAGACAACGAAGCGCATGACCCCGTCAATGAACTGGGCATGGGTGGCGCTGTCTACGCAATCAATACAACTGCTACCAGTTTCACGGACTGTGTATTTATCCGCAACCACTGCTACGGTGAAGGTGGCGCCATTAAATTCAGCGGCGGCAGTGATATTGAGATCACAAACTGTGAGTTTGTCCAGAACAACTGCAATTATGGCGGCGGGGCTGTGGCATGTTATTCGGTCTCCGGCACGAATCTGAGAGGCTGTACGTTTGTCGATAATTACACGATGTACTCCAATGGTGGCGCCATCCAGACGCTTGGCGGGGGCGATATCCTGTATTTTTCGAACTGCACTCTCACGGGCAATTCTGCAGTTACCGGCGAAGGTGGCGCAGTCAGCCTTTCATACGCCACAGCCTATTTTGTCAATACAATTGTCTATGATAATCCAGGGGCGTGGGGTGACGATGTCTGGGTGACCGCCCTCAGTCCAGCCGAGGTCTACTACTCAAACATGCCGATGCCGGATGGTGCAACAGGTCACGACAATATGAACGTCGATCCAGAATTTGTTGATGCGGCAAATTATGATTTCAATTTACTGGAAACATCGCCCTGCATCGATGCTGGAGTTGCCTACCAGGAGTCTACCGGCGGTGCCATCCTGGTCAATCTGGAGCCCAGCCAATACGAAGGCGCAGCACCTGACATCGGTGCATTTGAACATTCCTATGAGATCTTTGCGGACGGCTTCGAGACTGGTGACACCTCAAGTTGGGGTGTGACAACTCCCTAATTGAGGAAAAGCAACTCACTCTCTATCGGACAGTCCATTGCCCTGGATTTTCTGCCCGGAGTGCTTCGGCCCCCACCGGGGCGAGCCCGGGCGCCGAAGCTGACGCCCACCCAGGCCCGGAACGCCATTGAATCGCCGTCGGCATAGATGGTGACGGTCGCCGAGTTCTCCCACGGCCGGCGAAGTTCGGGCTTCAAACTGACTACCGGCGTGTTTGGGAGGGTTCCTGAAGCCGGCTCGATCTCGAGCCATGGGACATCGACGGTGGCGGTCCACTCGAGTACGTGCGGGCCTTCAAGGAGGACCTCGGCGGTTGGAGAAGTCGGAGTCACCACAAGTTCTGAAGGCTCGACGCTCAGGGTGGCGGGAGCGGCTTCGGCAGCCTGCAGCATGTCATAACTTCCCTGACCGCCGGGGCGGTCCTCGATCAAGATGACACAGGCCACTCGATCCCAGTCTGCGATCGACGAACCAGGTACGCTGATCGTGGTGGAGAGGGTTTCTCCTGGGGCAAGGTCCGTGGCCAGGGGCCGACGCATGGTCGATCTGACCCAGGTGTTCGAGACCCCGATGGGGGCCTTCTCGTACACAATCACCCACATGGCTGCCTCCTCGGAGACACGGAGAGGGCTGTTGCGACTGTTGCGTACTTCCACGTAGGTGCGGACGGTATCATTTTCCGAACGTCTCCAGTACGCCGTGAGCTCGGCGCGAGGGGCGCGGGCGAGTTCGTCGTTGATCATGCCGGAATAATCGGTCTGGTAGTCCACCTGGCCGCTGCTCGTACGATAGCCGCTGCCGACCATGACGAGGGGCAGGTAGTTGGCCGTGGTTCCGGTTGCCCAGAATCGGTCCGCCCTTCCGCCATATCTGAAAACATCGAAATTGTATTCCAGGAGTACTGCCCTTCCCTCGAGTTCGGCTTGCAGGGAGATCATCGTTGGCCCGGCCGCGCTGCAGAAGGCGCCGGACGGCCGGCCGAAAAACTCGAGCACTGCAAGCCGATCGTTTGCCGGAGCGACTGCCGGAGCGCACAACAGCA
The DNA here is from genome assembly GCA_030618605.1 of Holophagae bacterium. Lineage (GTDB taxonomy): Bacteria > Acidobacteriota > Thermoanaerobaculia > Thermoanaerobaculales > Sulfomarinibacteraceae > DAOWGJ01. Next base: position 4,327 of record JAUXDC010000204.1, read on the forward strand.
GAGCCGCAATAAAAGTCAATCGGTGATTCATCGTTCCCCCTTGACGCGCACCTTTTCCTCCTCGATGGCGTCGATCAGTTCGGTCGTTTCCAGATCGCCCACCCAGTGGCGTCCGTTGATGAAGATCGTCGGTGTCTCCTCGACCCCGTTGATCAGCCCCTCCTTCTTGCGAGACACCAGTGCGTCGCGCGTTGCCGGATCCAAGATACGTGCCTCGAATGCTTGACGATCGAGTCCGACCGCCACCGCCCACTCGACCTGCCGCTCCGGTGAGTACTCGTCGAAGTGACTGTAGGCGTGAAGCATGAAGGGCCAGAACCTATTCATCTCCGCCGCGGCAACGAAAGCGAGGCCGGCGGTGGTGGAGCCCTCGTGACCGCGGATCGGGAAAGTGCGGAAGGCCATCCGGACCTGATCACTGAGCTCTCCGGTGGTGATGGCTTCATAGAGCTCCGGAACCAGGATGGTGCAGTAGGGGCAGCGGGCGCAGGCGTAGATCACGACGGTCACCGGCGCGTCGTCGGGGCCGATGGAAGGCGCCGCCGAGAGATCGATCTCGGCTGATGACCCACTGCCGACCATGCTGCGTGCGCGCCGTGACAGCGCACGGCGAATCCGCTTTTCGTCGTGCCCGGCTGCAACTCGCCGACACACGTTGTCGGCCAGACGAATGGCGAGTGAACAGGGAGGCTGCGCCTGAAGACACCGGCTGATGGTTTCGTCACAACAGTCGTAGAGGTATTCGCTGGCGAGAATCCGCCCCGCCAGACGGCGCTCGTCCCCGGTCAGTGCATCGCATACTGGAGTCTGGGCGCTCGCCGCGCCCGTCCATAGGAACAACCCGAGGACGGCTATCGTGAACCGGATCATGCAGACCTCCGTTGCAGCCATCGGTCGAGACCGAGCCGGCCGCGGTCGAATACGAATACGAAAAGCGCGAGTCCGAACCATACGAGATCCCGCAGTACGGTCAGACGTGAGATTGGATCTTCTTCCTCCGCACCCTGTGAGGCGAAGCACCCGCAGGACATGTCGAGCCCGCGCGCCAGGGCGATCAGTAGGGCGAGCATGAAGACTGCCATCATGACGGCCACCAGAAACGAGGCGGTGCGAACCCGCCAACCGGCGAACAGCATGCCGCCGGTTGCCAACTCGACCCACGGGAGAGTGATTGCAATCAGATTGATTAGTACGAGCGGCAAGATGTCGTAGGTGGCGATATCGAGAGCAAAGGACCGTGGATCGGCGATCTTGTGGAGGCAGGCGCCGACGAAGACCACACCGAGGTACCAGCGTGCCGGAACCGAGAGCCAGGCAGCGAAACGTAGTGCTGTCATTGTTTCTCCGATCCGAGAACGGCCGGTGCGCCCCCCGAAACGAAGAACACATTCTTGATGCCGCGTCCCGAGATCTCCTTGCCGAGGTGTTCTCCGCTGTCGGGCCGGCCGCCGTCTCCGTACACCGCCACCCGTTTGGCGCCGCTGCCGGCGATGCTTTGGGCAAGTTCGAGGAGATCGTCCTCAGGCACCGGCTCCAACCAGTCATATGGCAAATTGACCGCACCCGGAAGGTGCCGAAGGTCGAACTCTTGAGGTGAGCGGGCATCGACGAGAAAGGTGCGGGCCGAAAGAATCCAGCTCTCGGTTGCCTGTACGATTTGGACCGGGCCGCCCGGCTCGGGACAGGGAACGAGGATCTGGTACGGAGTTCGCGCAATCAACTCCAGACCTGCGGGGCGCAGGGCGTTGAACAGCAGGGCGATCACCACGCCAACTGCGGTCACCGCAATCGCCTCCAGGAGAACCCGGAGACGATCCGGCATCGACCGCCTTGAGGGCTGAGTGATCTGGGCGACGGCCATCAGGGAATTCCACAGCTCGAGCCGCGGCGCAGCTCTTCGTCGCCCCGCAGGAGGTCGAGAATCCGTTCCTGGTCCATGCCGGCGCCGTTCTCAAGACCCCAGTCCAGGGGTACGTGATCGCCGTCGTCAACAGTTCGCGGCGCCCACGGGTCTGCCTTGAAGGTCCATCGCAGCCAGGCGATGGCACGCCACTCGCGATAGCTGAAGTCGAATCCGGGCGTCTCGTCGGCGGTGGAATCGCGCCTCGTGTAGCGAATTTCGAAGCCAGGACGCAGGCGATGCCAGGCGGGTGCCCAGAGGGTGAGCCCGAGGCGGCCGAGGAGGTCGCGGCGTTTCTCTTCGGTGCCGAAAACAAGCCGCCCCTCGTCTCCGCCCGAGTTCAGGTAGTTATCCCAGATTCCGGACGCGGCAATGCGGAGGGAGCTTCGACGCCCAAGCGGCAAGGTCGTCGAGGCGGCCGCCGAGACCCCGAGCTGATCGTAGGCCGGCGACTGGGCGTTGGAGAAACGGAGGGTGGCCCCGGCGAGCAGGGGCGCCCTGGGGGTGAAGTGCAGCAGTCCCCCGATGCCGATTTCCCCCTCCCATCGTGTGCGCCGTGCATCACGGTACTTTCGATGGCCTCCCCCCAGGAAAATGACCTGACCGCCGGCCCACTCGAGTTCGAGCTCGGCACGATGGGCCTCGGAATACAAGGGTGAATCCTGGTTGAGCCAGAGC
>JAUXDC010000314.1 GCA_030618605.1 Holophagae bacterium
CCTCATTCGCGATTTGCAGCCGTGTGAGGGTTTCCGGCCGGACCTCCAGAGCCACTATTGAGAACTCGATCCCACCGGTTGCCTGAGGTCAACATGAGCATCACTCAATTCGCCATCAAGAACGACCGGTTCACGATCTTCCTGGTCTTGATCCTCGCTTTATTCGGCATCCTCGCCTACTTCAGCCTTCCGAAAGCCCAGGATCCAGGTTTTACGATTCGAACGGCCGTCGTGACCACCTATCTTCCGGGCGCTAGCCCGAATCGGGTGGAACAGTTGGTGACCGACAAGATCGAGCAGGAGATCCAACAGATGCCGGAGCTGGATTTCATCGCCAGCGAATCGCAGACCGGGATCTCAGTCGTCTACGTCAATTTCAAACAGAGCTATAGCGAGATGCAACCGATCTTCGACAATCTTCGGCGAAAGGTCGAGCGTGTGGCGCCGGACCTCCCGGAGGGCGTGAAAGGTCCAATCGTCAACGACGAGTTCGGCGATGTTTTCGGCGTCATCTATGCCCTGACCGGTGATGGATTCAGCTTCGCCGAACTCAAGGACGTTGCCGACGACGCCCGCAACCGCCTGCTTCTGCTCGACAACGTTGCCAAGGTCGAGATCCTCGGCGACCAGCAAGAGGCAATTTATGTCGAGTACAGCAACGCGCGGCTCCGTGAACTCGGCGTCTCACCGCAGCAGCTGCGTTCCGCCCTTCAATCGATGAACATCCTCAGTTCCGGCGGGGACGTACGAATCGGACGCGAACGCATCACCCTGGAACCAACCGGAAACTTCGAATCACTGGACGAAATCAAACGAGCGGTCATCGCAATTCCTGGAACCTCGGAAGTGGTACAGCTCGAGGATATCGCCGAAGTCTCCCGCGCCTATGAGGAGCCCCGGCCAAGCGTTGTCCACGCCAACGGCAAACCTGCCCTGGCGATTGCCGTTTCAATGAAGGACGGTGGCAACATCCTGGAACTTGGGCAGACCCTGGACCGGGTCATGCCCGAGATCCAGGCGCAACACCCGCACGGCATCGATTTCGACACTCTTGCCTATCAGCCGGACCTGGTCGCCACCAGCGTCAACGGCTTCACGGCAAACATGTTGCAGGCGATCGCGATCGTCCTGCTCGTCATGCTGATTTCGCTCGGTCTGCGCACCGGCCTCATTGTCGCCGCATTGGTACCGGCAGTGATGGCCATCGCCTTCTTGGAGATGCAGTGGTTCGGCGTCGGCATCGACAAGATGTCCCTCGCAGCCCTGATCATTGCCCTGGGTCTGCTGGTGGACAACGCCATCGTGATGGCCGAAGGAATCATGGTCCGGCGTCAGCGGGGCGAGGACAAGGTGACGGCAGCGGTCAACACCGGCAAGGAGCTTCAGATTCCTCTGCTCACCTCTTCCTTGACAACGGCCGCAGCCTTTTTGACGATCTTCCTCGCTGAGTCCGCCGTCGGGGAATTCACCGGGTCAATCTTCGTCGTCGTGACATTGGCTCTGCTGACGTCATGGCTCCTGGCAATGACCCTGATCCCGCTGCTGAGTGTGCTGTTCATGAAGATCAAGGAGGCACCGGAGGACGGCGACCATCAGAAGTTCACAGGGATTGTCTTTCGCTTCTACCGCGGAATCCTCTCATTTTCGCTGAAGAGGAGACTCGCCTTTCTCGGCTTGATGGTTCTGCTCTTCATTCTTGCAATCAAGGGCCTCGGTTTGGTCCCCAAGGCCTTCATTCCACCTGCCACCGACCCGGTGTTAAACGCCAAGTTCGATATGCCGATCGGTACGGCCATTGAATCCACCGAAGAAATCGCAAACGAGATCGAGCAGTTCATCCACCAAAACTGGCTCCTGACTGAAGCAGAGATCACCGGCGGAAAGGACGGTGTAGTCAACTGGATCACTTTCATCGGCCAGGGCGCCCCCCGTTTTGTGCTTGGGTACGACCCGGGCACACCCAGCCCACGCCACATTGCAATGATCGCCAACACCACTGACCACCGCATGATCCCGGACCTCGTCGAATCGATCGAGCAGTTCGTGGCCGACCGGTACCCAGATCTCACAACACAGATGAAAAAGCTCGAAAACGGTCCCCCTGTCGATTATCCGATCGCCATCCGATTGCTCGGGACCGACGAAAACACACTATTTCGACTCGCCGTTGGCCTCCGTGATCACCTCCTGACGATCCCCCAGGTCGCCGCAGTCCACGACGACTGGGGCCCGCAGGTCAAAAAGTTTCTGGTATCGGTCGATCAGGATCGAGCGCGCCGCGCCGGCGTGACAAGCGAGGATGTGGCCGTTTCACTGAAAGCCAGTCTCTCCGGATTTGTGATGACCAACTTCCGCGAGAACACCGATCTGATTCCCATCACCGTTCGCTCGGTGGCGGCCGATCGCCAGGATCTGGCAAAACTCGAAGGCATCACCATCTACTCCTCGGTCGGCGGCGACCAGGTGCCACTGAGACAGGTGGCGGAGGTCAAAGCAGCCTGGCAACCCGGGAACATCAAAAGGCGCGATCGGCGTCGCGCCCTGACCGTCAACGTGCAACTGACACCTGGTGTGACCGCCACCGAGGTCAATACCATCCTGCTGCCGTGGTTGGAAGAAGAAGCAACTACATGGCCCGCCGGATACGCCTACGAAGAGGGTGGCGAGAAAGAAGCCTCAGGCGACGCTGCGAGTTCGATCATCGCCAAACTCCCGATCGCCGGCCTCTTGATCGTGCTGCTGCTCGTCGGTCAATTCAACTCGCTGCGTCGACCCCTGATCATCCTCTTGACCATTCCGTTGGGAATGGTGGGAGTTTCTGTAGGGCTGATCGCAGCCAAGACCGTTTTTGGCTTTTTTACAATCCTCGGCGTCGTATCCCTCGCGGGGATCATCATCAACAATGCCATTGTCCTGATCGACCGCATCGACATGGAGATCGACGAGAACGGGGCTCTTCCGCAAGACGCCGTTTTCCTTTCGTGCCAGGAGCGGTTGCGGCCCATCCTCTTGACCACGGCGACCACCATCGGAGGCATGCTCCCGTTGTGGCTCTCGCAAGACCCGATGTTCGAGACCATGGCCGTCACTATCATTTTTGGGCTCGCCTTCGCAACGGTTCTGACATTGGTTTTTGTGCCGGTCATGTACTCGCTGTTGTTCCGGGTGAGCTTCAGGAAATTCAAATACCAACCATCCACCAGTCCGTCGGCATCGGATCCGACACAGGTTCAATGATCAGAGGTTCGAGTTGAGATTGCGTGCGGTTCCGTCAGAGAGGAGGAATTCAAACGACTACCTGGAACCGTTGTACGCCCGTTCTAAAAAGCCGGATTATTAACCATTGGTCAGCTCGGGAAAGACAACCCGACGCAGATCGAATCTGACTAACGAAAGAAAAAGGAGAAATGAAATGCGAATACCCAGAAACTTGAGTGCCTCCGCTATTGCCGCGACGATCCTTGCGGTCGCTTTTGGCGGTTCAGCGGGCCTCGCGCAAGCGGAAATGCCGGAGATTATCCACGATGCTGAACAGGCAATCCTGCAGGAGCAGTTCGGCGAGCAGTGGGCGGCCCAAGATGTCGGGATTCAGAAGAAACTCGACGAGCTGTACAAGAAACACGGGAAACGGCCGAATATTGTCCACATCATGTGGGACGACAATAGCCTCGGCGAGGTCGGCATCCCGGAAATACAAAAAGTGAGAGGGTATGAGACGCCTCGTATCAACAAAATGGCAGAAGATGGTATTGCCTTTACGCGCATGTATGTTGAGCCATCATGTACGCCTACTCGCACTGCTGTTTTGACCGGTCGCCTGGCGGTTCGCTCCGGAATGCACACGGTTGCTTTCCCACCCGAGGGAGCTGGGCTCAACGGTGATGAAATTACCATTGCGGAGGTCTTGTCTGAGGCCGGTTACAATACGGCGTTTTTTGCAAAAGCGCATCAGGGCGATATTGAGCAAGCCTATATGCACAATCAGGGTTTTGACGAAGCTCAGTTTTCTATGTACAACCAGTTCCCACCGATGTTTTGGCACCGTGAAGGCGAAAAGGCCGGCCTGACCAAGGGCTACACGCCTGATATGTGTGAAAAGGATTACCTGGTTGATGCTACGTTCCGCCCCTATGGTTACATCATGGATATCGAGGGGAAAAAAGGCGCAAAAGCTCGGGAAACCATCGCGCCCAACACCATTGAGGATTACCGTAGAA
>JAUXDC010000144.1 GCA_030618605.1 Holophagae bacterium
GAGACACCAGCTTCGGGCTGGACACCGGGTCGCTGCTCCGGGCCAACATCACCAGAATGGCGATACCGAGGAGGATCCCGACGGTGAACGGCCCCATCGTCGCACCGCCGCCCCTCATCAGGCCCAGCAGGACATTCTTCGGCAGGGCCATCGTCAACCACAAGCCGTTGACGATCTGAAGCGCCGAGGCCCACAACGCCCATTTCCAGGCGAACCGTGCGATGGCGTCGTTGAGCTCCTGGTCGATGCCTCGGCGCGCCTGTCGTACGGCCCACCAGGTGACAACCATTGCCGAGAGAGCGATTCCGGCCAGGAGAAAGTGCAAGTAGCGCGGCATGAAGGTCGGATCGCTGAGAATCGTCCAGGGATCGGCCGCCAGCGCCCCCCAGGTTTCCGGCTGCATATGGATCAAATTGACGGCAACCTGGATCGAACCGATGACCATGAACATGATTGCGGCGAGCCACAGCCACAGACCACCGCCATGACCCTGAACGGGAGCACCCTTGAATTTGTAGAGGTACACGGCGTAATAGCCGACCATCAACAAGAGCAGAAGCGACAACCACATCCCTCCTATCAGAATCGTGGCCGAGTAGAAAAACTGCTGATAAATCAGCTGAATAAACAGCAGCGGTGCAACACCGGTCGTGATCGTCAGAGAGATGCCGTATCCGTTGATCCCGACCAACCGTTTGGCCAGCACGCCCCGGGGATCATCAGCCCGGCCTCCGGCAAGAGTGTGGGAGATGGCCGCCATCAACGTCCCGCCCAGGGTCAGGTTCATGAAGAGCAGGTGAAGAAAAAAAGTGAACAGCAACAGAAATTGAAAAAGCAAGACCGGGCCAGGGAGGCCGGCCGGGTCAACTGCAGGAATCAGGTTCGGGGTCATCGTCCACCTCCCATAGAAATCGGCGACCCGCCGTCGTGGGTCAATGTTCCCAGAAAAGCCGCCAGGGCCTCGAGATCCTCGTCGTTTCCGACAAATGGGGGCATCATCGGGTAGGCGGTGGTCTGCGTGTCGAATTGGACGGTCCGGTCGGCGTCGACGTAGGCCTGCCCCATATCCCGCAACTGATCGAGCGTTCCCGTAATCATGCCGCTCAGAAGGTCCAAGACCATCTCGGGGTCTTCCTGCATCTCTTCGGGCCCGGGCATGAATTCCACCATTTCCTCATACGCAGTATCACTGTGGCATGAGGCACAGCCCACCTGATATGCCACGGCCCCCGAGCCGGGTGGATCATTCGCGGCAACATCCACCATTTCCCGAAAGGTCGGCAAGACCTTGGTGATGCTCTGGTATCCACCGAGAGTGTGACATGCCGAACACTGGCGTTTGAAAACCTGGTGTCCGACGACGACCGGGTCCTGGGATCCTTCGATTGTCATCCAGCCGGTATAGGCCTGAAGCCCCATGGAATTGATGCGCTCGATGTCTTCGACCAGCAATCCGTTGGAAAATTGATAACTGTGAATCAGGAATGGCTTGCGACTACCTTCGCGGAGTCGCTCCCAACCTCCAAAAAAGGCAAAGGCCGCCACCATGACCAGGACACCGGGCACGATCGCCTTGACGCTCCGTGGAACGATCATCAGAAATACGATCCCCAGGACCAGAGCCGCCGCCAAGGCCCATAGAGTAAAGGACCGGGTTGCCGCCAGCGTGGCCAGGGTCGGGGACTCTCCCAAGAAGAGCGCCCGCGTCGTCTCACCCAACTGTGTCTCCCACCAACGATAGCCGACATAGGAGATCAATGAGCCTGCCACCAGCCAACCACCGATGTACCGCACCAATCTGGAGCCGGCCTCCCGGCTCTTCGCAGCGGGAAAGATCATGAACGCAGCCGCCATCATTACGGCAATTCCGGTCCGAAGCAGGGTCGCCGGCCAATAGGTTGGATTGAAAAACCCATCCCAGAAGGCATGGCTTTCCAGCCACTTTCCAGGCGTCAGTTGGTAGGTGATGATCCCGTTGATGACGACCAGTGACCCATAGGCACCGACGAAGTACAGCCACCCGACCATCAGGTGCGCCTTCTTCGAAATCTTGTCCCAGGTGCCGTAGTAGACCAGGGCAGCGACGATTTCGAGGATGAAAAACACCCACTCGATCGCCCACCCCCACACATAATTGTGAATCAGGCTGGAAATCGCCCCCGGAGAGATCAGGCCGGCAACAACCCAGATGCCGACACCGGAAATCGCCCCGTACACGGTGGATATCAGAATCAACACCAGTGATGAGCGCTTGGCCAATTCCCGAAGTTCCGGGTCATTTCGCCTGACCGCGAGGGTCTCCGTCACCGCGATCAAGAGACCGCCCCCCACAGCGAAATGCGCCACAATAACGTGGGGGACGGCCACCAGGGCCATCAACATTCCACCACCCATTGCCAAATCCCAGATTGGATAATCCATCAATACTCCTTTCCAATCACCCGCATTTTCGTCATTGAGACTGTACCCGATCCAGACTATATTTTCCCGTTCCCCTGCGAATCTTTTACGATCGGTGTTGGTCCTCCAAAATCCCGCCCCGCCTTTCCCTTGACACGTTATGCATCGAGACATATCATGTGTGTAGACATTGAAAATGAGTCTGGACTTGAGGGAGTTATTATGAGCAAGTTGGCCCAACGTGCACAGAAGCTTTTCATTCAGCACCTGAGGGAGAACAACCTCAAAGTGACACAGGAGCGTCTCGCCCTGCTGGATGAGATCTTCGCAACCAGCGACCACCTGGACGCCGACGACCTGCTGGCCAGAATGAAGGTGAAGAAGCGCAAGGTCTCCCGCGCAACGGTGTACCGGACCCTCGACCTCCTGGTGCAGTGCGGCCTGGTCCGCAAGAGCCGCCTGGGCCGAGAGCACTACTTCTACGAGAAGATGGAGCCGGGCGGCGGACATCACCACATGGTCTGCATGGCCACCGGCAAGATCATCGAATTCTGGGATGCCGACCTGGACGAGCGCCTCCGTCACATCTGCCACGACCATAAGTTCCGACCGTCCTTCATCTCGATCCAGATTCAAGGACTGAGCCAGGAAGGGCAGAAAGTCGAACAGGAGACCTCGTTCTTTTAGGCCCAGACTTCACACAGGGGTTGAGTCTGGCTATTAGCTATTAGCTGTTAGGCATTAGCAATAACAAGCATCGTGGTAAGAACTTGCCGACATTCTGGTACCAACCAATATCCGAGGTTTGGGCTCATCGCTAAGAGCTAATAGCTAACTGCTCCCGACTGAGCCGGAACCTCCTGGGTTCCGGCTCAGTCGGTTTTCACAATCGTCACGTTGGCGATCCTGCGTTTGCCCACCTGAATCAGAAGAGGCTTTTCACTCCCGGTCGAAACCGCCATCTTGGGGTCGCCGGCGCCCTCACCATCAACCTTGACCCCTCCCTGCGACATCAGCCGACGAGCCTCGGAGTTTGAAGAAGCGAGACCCGCCTCGACCAGGACCTTGGACAACAGAATGGTCGGCATCTCGACGGTGATCTCGACCTCGGGAATGTTCGTCGGCAATTTTCGTCCGGAAAACACCCGGCCGAACTCGGCCTCTGCAGCCGCCGCGGCGTCCTCATCGTGAAACTCCTCAACCATTGAGCGCGCCAATTCCTTCTTGACATCCATCGGGTGCCGTCGACCCTCGCTGACGTCGGTCTTCATTGCCTCGATCGCATCAGCCGGTCGATCGGTCAACACAAGCCAGTATTTCCACATCAGGTCATCCGACACCGACATCAGTTTGCCGAACATCTCGTTCGGTGGCTCTTCTACGGCCACGTAATTCCCCAGACTCTTGGACATTTTTTCGACACCGTCCAGCCCCTCAAGCAGAGGCAAGGTCATCGCGACCTGTGGTTCCAACCCATGTTCACGCATCAAATGACGGCCCATCAAGAGATTGAAGAGTTGATCGGTGCCGCCCAGCTCCACGTCACATTTCAGAACCACCGAGTCGTAGGCTTGTGCCAACGGATAGAGAAACTCGTGCAGTGCGATCGGTTTCTGAGCCTCGTACCGTTTGCGGAAGTCGTCCCGCTCCAGCATCTGGGCGACCGTCACCTTGGCCGCAAGCCTGATCCAGTCTGCGGAACCCAATTGTCCCAACCACTTCGAATTGAAGTCGACGACTGTGGTTTCCGGGTCGAGGAGCTTGAAGATCTGACGCCGGTAGGTTGCAGCATTGACCTCAATCTCGTCCTGAGTCAATTGCGGCCGAGTGGCGTTCTTCCCCGTCGGATCCCCAATCAGACCGGTGAAATCCCCGATCAGAAAGATGACGCGATGGCCCAACTGTTGAAAGTGGCGCATCTTTCGAATGATCACCGTATGACCCAGATGGAGGTCCGGGGCCGACGGGTCGAAGCCCACCTTGATGGTCAAAGGCTCCCCCGACTCCGCTGATCGCAGAAGTTTCTTTTCAAGAGCCTCTGCGGGAACCACGTCAACACAGCCCTTGGTCAGGATCTGCATCTGCTGTTGGATTGTTACTGTCATGAGACCTCCGTCATGCCGACCGGGCGGCGCATCGGCGAAGTGTAGCAACACGGCGGGGCCGGAACCAGAAGAGCTATCAGCGACCAGCTATCGGCTATCAGTCAGAAGGGGTTGTCGACCATGTCCAATTCGCCCACAGAGCGCCCTGGCCCCGCCGAAGTAGTCATGCCAACCCTGGTGCAAGCTGAGAGCTGACAGCTACTCGTCACTCCTCACTCAGGCGGACCGCAGCCGGACCGGAAGCCGTCCACTGGGCGTCGGTGGTTTCCGCCAAGAGTTCGAGATCAAAGTTCACGGCGACCAGGTCAACGGTCAGCGCCGCCATTTCACGGTCGCTCGGCGTACGCCAGCTGTCGGCGCCCGCGGCAATGGCCGCACAGACCCGAGCCCTGCCCAGGACACCACCTGCCACCGTCACGACCCGAGCGGCAACTTTCCGGCGCAATCCCTCCAACTCCTGCTCAGTGGCCGGGCCAAACAGCTTCTTCCAGCCTTTCTCAAGAGCCTCTTCGAGAGCGGCTACCTCTCCGTCCCTCGAAATCACCAGAACCATGACCGCCCGCCCGGGAATCAACGGCAAAAGGACTTCGGCCGTCACACCTTCAATGAAGTGTGCCGCCCGATTCGAGACCAACTCGGCAACGGTCTCGGGAATGGGAAAGCCGGCGGCCAGAGGCACGGCAACCGCCACGACGGACCGCGTTCCCGCCGCAGGCATTCGATGTCTTGGCTCTCCCCCAAGAGTACCCGCGGGTGTTACTCCTGACGCACGTCCACCAACTCCAAACTTCTCCAAAGCTTCCAGGGCCAGCTCGGCGTCAGCCGCCACACCCCCGACAGCCAGATTCCCCGGCGCCAGCACCGTCGCCGTGGTCACTTCGATCCCGGCATCCATGCCCAACAGCCCGGCCATCAATCGCAGGGCCGTTCTCCGAGCATCGGATCCGCCGGCCGCAGGGGTCGTGTCGGCCGAGACGTCGTCCAGGGCCCTCTGGAGAGCCTCGCACAGCGCAGGGAAATCCCCGGCCTCGGCGGCCAGTTCCAATCGAGGCGGGCGGCTCTCGACCGCGATGTAGGCCGGTCGGTTTTCGGACCGGCGCAGGGCCGTAGCGAGCCGGGTCAAGACCACCGCCTCGGCATCTCCCGTCAGATCCGAAAGGAGAACCGGCCTGAGTACCAAGGTGGACAGATGTGCCGAGGGACGGGCGAGAATGGCGGCGGAGAGGTCGTTACTCATCCGGCTGCCCTGTGGCCCCGGAGCGAATCTCGGTCGAAAATGTCGAGGCGGCATCACGAACACGGCATGCCCGGGATGCCGAGGCAACCACTGACCGGCAGCCTCACGGACTCGTGCCAGAGTGACGCCGTCAGGTCCGAAGAGGTACTGCCGAACGCCATCGCTGCCACCACGAATCCACAGGTCCAACAACTCGAGGCCGGCTCTCTCAACCGATTCCAACTGCGCCGATCGTGCGATCCTGAGCCGATTGGCCTCCCGTTCGACCTCCTCGGACTCCAGTGACGGAGCTCCAGAGACCTGTGCCAGGCCCAGGCGGAGACTCCGCAACTCGAGATCACCCAGGTCACCATCGACGGACAGCTCGAGAAAGCCGACATCACCCTCGATCCGGCTCCTCAAACCAGGGCTCGCTCCCGCAAGATGGCGTGGCAGCAGATTCCACAGAACCTCGACGGCCGTCCGGTCTGCATCCTCAACCGGTGGAAGCTGAACCTCCAGGCGCAAGACCGACGGTCCTCCCGGCTGTCCCAGGCGCCGTTCCTGGCCGCCCTCGTTCAGGCCGAGCCCTCCACGGGATGGCGCTTCAGCGGCAGCTTTCCCCACCAGAACCCTCCCGGCCCGATCGATGGCCTCGCGGCGGCCCGAGCCACCAACGATGATCAGGACCGACGGGGCCTCTTCGAGGTCTCCCAGGGCTGCTTCGATGGCGGCTGTGAAGGTCAGATCACTTCCAACGACACAGCGCCCCTCCCAATCCATGCTCTCTCTGAGGGCGGGCCAGCATGCCGCCGACATCTCCGCCAGAGTCTGGGTCACCAGCACGACCTCGGTCCCTCCCTCGAGAGACCGCACGGTCAGGGCCTGGGCCGCCACGTTGTGGGGCATCACGCCCAGCAGGAGGAGAAAAATGGCCAACGCTCGGCCCAGGACCATGGCCCCTCTTCGATCACCATTGAACATTGAACGGGGAGTCTTTGGTATCCGTTCCCTGGTGTGAGAATGCCGGCTAAATCCAGTGTCTTCAATCATGTCGGAGAGATGGTAGCATGAGACATGTTTTCACGGCCCAATCCAAATTCGCCTGCTGCGATCCTCACCAGCTGGCTCGCCGCTCTGTGTGGGGGCATCATCACCCTCGGCCTCATCGCCGGTGGTCAAGGCCTGGGCGCGGTCCTCGGGGGCTGTCGTTGGATCGGCGTGACCCTACCCCTGCATCAACAGACGTGGGGCCTGGTCAATCAGCCCACACTGGCCTTTTCCACCCAGGGTCCTGCTGTAGGCTACTGGCTGGGCGGCATTGCAGCCTGCCTCCTTGTTGCCATCCTCTTCGTCCCTCTCGTTCCAAGACCACAGGGTCTGACCTCGGAGCTCATCGCTCTCCAGATTTCCTGGATGGCCTCGGTCATCGGCCTCGGGTGGATGGCTCTCCTGGATCCCTGGGACGGCCACCTCTCCCGTTTTCTCCGCCTCCACGATATGTCGCCGGTGGCCGCCTGGCTGGTTCCCGTACTTGGCGCGTGGGCCGCCCTGATCCCCACACTGCGCCTGTTGGCCCTGGCCCGCGGGGCACGGCCGCAGCTCAGTCGTTCGGGAAGAATGCTGACTGTGGTGATGCACCTGGTCCTCCCGGCCTTCGCGTGGATCGCCGCAGGAGTGTTCGTCGTGTTCCGCACAGGCTCCACCTTTCACGGCTCCCCCCTCGAAGGCCTCGGATCCTTTCCCGTGCTCTGGCCGCCGATTGTTGCGGCCGCCCTGCCTTCGGTCGCTGCCTTGATGATGGCCTGGTTGGCCTTCCCCAGGCCTTGGGTCAACCACTTGGAGCCGGTGTGCCTGAAAACGAACGCCGTCCTGCTGGTAACCGCCACGGCTCTGGTCGGTCTACAGCTGCTCCTGGGCGCACCGTCGGGTGCCGGCACATGCCGCGGCGTGCTCTGGTCACACGCCGACAGCCGTAACAATCTGAGACCCTGGGTCACCCCAACGTCGATTCTCGGCGCCGCCGTCCTGCCCGGTATCGACGACAGTGGTTCGGGAGGGGAATAGATGGCTTTGCCCTGTGGTTAAAGAGAGTTGACCACCCCTGATCGGGGCGGGTCGATCCAATGAAAGTGGAGGAAATATGAAAAACCTTGTTGCAAAGAAAGCCCCCAATTTTACCGCCCAGGCGGTCCTGGAAGACAACTCGATGGAAGATCTGACCCTGTCGGACTACCGTGGCAAATACGTCGTACTGTTCTTCTACCCCCTTGATTTCACCTTCGTCTGCCCCTCTGAAATCATCGCCTTCGATGACAAACTTGATGAGTTCAAAAAGCGCAATTGCGAGGTCATCGGCGTCTCTGTCGACTCGCAGTTCAGCCACTGGGCGTGGAAGAACACCCCCCGGAATCAGGGCGGTCTTGGTCAGATCCGCTTCCCGATTGTCGCCGACCTCAAGAAGACGATCTCCAAGGATTACGGAGTTCTCCTCAAGAAGGAGGGGATTGCGCTGCGGGGCCTGTTCATTCTGGACAAGGAAGGCGTCATTCACCATTCGACGATCAACCACCTCTCCCTGGGTCGGAACGTTGACGAAGTACTGAGAACTCTCGACGCCCTTCAGTTCACCGAAGAGCATGGTGAGGTCTGCCCGGCCAACTGGAATCCAGGAGATGCCGCCATGAAGCCGACCTCCGACGGTGTTGCCGACTATCTCGGCGAGCACATGAGCTAGAATCTCGCTGGACCGGTTCCCACGAACCGGCCCGATCAATTCTCACAGGAGGTCCCATGAACCCGAACGTCGAAAAAGCCCTCAACGAACAGATCCACGCAGAGTTCTTCTCGTTCTATCTCTACCTGTCGGTCTCGGCCTATTTCAAGACCATCCATCTGGACGGCTTCGCCAACTGGATGAACATCCAGGCCCAGGAGGAGTACTCACACGCGATGAAGCTCTTTGACTTTCTGATTGAACGGGGTGGACAGGTCGAGTTGATGGCCCTGGACGCGCCCCAGCGTCAGTGGGCGTCGCCCTCGGCTGCCTTCGACGCCGTTCTGGCTCATGAGAAGTACATCACCGATCGCATCAACACTCTGGTCGATGTCTCGACCCAAGAGAAAGACCATGCGACCACCGTGATGCTGCACTGGTACGTCAGCGAACAGGTTGAAGAGGTTGCAACAGCCGACACCCTGACCAATCAGGTCAAGATGGTCGAAGGCTCACCACATGGGCTGCTGATGCTCGACCGCGAGCTCGGCGCACGCCAGATGGCCACTGCTGAACCTGTGTAACTCTCCCGACGATGACAAAAAGGGCGTGCAGCCAATTGGTTGCACGCCCTTTTATTGAATCTCTTTGCGTTGATCTTTGCGCTCTTCGCCCCTTTGCGGTTCAACCCTTCTTCAGCCGGATTTCCCAGGATTCAATCCGACAGCATATCGAACAATCTCCGACGCCACATCGATGCCCGTTGCCTGCTCGACCTGCTTGAAACCCGGCGTCGGATTGACCTCA
>JAUXDC010000120.1 GCA_030618605.1 Holophagae bacterium
GGCCGCTGGTACGCTCAACCCAGAAATGGATACCGCCCAGCGCTCCCGTGTCCGCAAGCGTCTCGGGAGAAAACGTCAGGTCTCTTTTCACCGGTACGATCTCGTCTTTTTTGCGATCCTCAACATACTCGGTGTACGAGATCTTGACATCGGGAAGGCCGCCTTTTGTGGAAGACCCAACGCCCTGTAGAGTGCCTGTTGCGCTGGTACTGCCCTCGTTCTCCATGGTATTGACGTCCGTTGGAATGTTCCGCAGGGTGACCAGGCCCCCGACGTTATTCTGAAGGTAGGTCAGAAATTTCTTTTCGTAGAGTTCGCGCTTCTTCCCATGGCCCTTTGCAAAATCCTTCTCGGTCTTCCGGTAGGGTTCTGCCGCCAGATACTTCGCGGCGATTTTGCTGTCGAGCTTCTTCCAATCGGTGTCCGAGTCTTTGTCCGGGGAATCCGGATTGTAGATGTAATATCCCTGCTTGTACTCGGGATTTCCAACGAAGTAAAGAACCTGCCTTCCAGTAGCGACCTCCTTGCCGCCGGTCTGTGCCTGCAATAATTTCTGGTGCCTCTCCGCATCGAGTTGGATGGCGTTCCAATCTTCTTCCAGCACCTGCGCACCGTCCGGCGCCTTTAAGCTCAGGACGGGTAAATATCTCGAGACCGGATCGTCGAAATGCATGGTGATTTCGACAGGAACATCACAGTAGCCGCTGCCGGTTTCGTCTTTTTGGATCAGCTTCTTCTTACAGGGAGATCCGTCGGCCGCCAGGCCCAGCACGAACTTGACGCCGAGCGATCGTAGATCGCCATCGGAGGCAATGACCAGATCACCATGGGAAGCCTTCTTCAGAATCTCAGATTGATCTCCATCACGATCAAGAAACCACTGCTTCGGCTTGGCATGAATCACTGCCATCCTCCCAAATTCCTCAAATGAAAGATCTTTTTGTGCCTCTTTGTGGCAATTGCTTTCTATTTCCCCGGGTAATCTTCGCCGGCCTTCCGCAGGTCCCGAACGTGGGGAACGTCCTTCAACTTGAAGAACTGAAGCCGAAAGGGCTCCATCTCTGCTTCATAGAGAGGAATCTTCCCGTATTCCTGTCCGTTGACCGCAAGTTTGTCGACAAAACGCCCGTCCCGGATATTTTTAAAATAGCCGCGGCCATCTGCATCGTATTTCAAGATCCCGCCGTACAGCCATGTGTAGTAGGGACGGCGTTCCATCGGCGCCCGCAGTTGGCCCGGCTTCTTGTTCTTGAGGGAATATGCGGTGAAGTAGCGGACTCCCATGACCTCAGGTTCCATGTCGCCGTCGATGTCGAATACATCAAACAGGCATGACTTGTTGAGGTAGAAGACGACGTTGTAGATTTCTTTCTCGGCGGCCGGCAGCAGTTGGCGCAGTTCCAAAATATGCCCGCCGTTGACGTGGGTGCACCCGTGGGACATCGGTCCCCGGGACAGCAGCCACAAATAACGGTAGTCCCTCCCTTCCCGGCTCTTGATCTTCGGATTTCGCAACTCCTCAGGCAAGAACTCTGTTTTTGCGTGCTCCATTCGCCACCACAGCGTATGGAAGGAGTTGTGGAGCTTGTCACCCACATGCATGTACGGAATCCAGGGAAACCAGGAGTAGACGACGACGTCCGGAATATGGTCGACGGTCTTGGTGCGTTGATGGGTCGTCAGAGTCCATTTACCCGGTGTGGGATACATGGGTATCTGGACGCCCTTGCAGGTTGTGTAGCTGTTGAATGTCCCGATTGGATAGATGGCGGTGAACTCGACAAAGGCAAACCTCGAGCCCTTCCGAGGATAGATACCGCCTGACACTTGATCCAGTAGGGCCAGGTAGGTGGCCCTCAGTTCGGTCCCTGCTTCGCTCTCCATTTTCGCAAGCTTCAGCAATTCGCCCAACTGCCGGGTCGTCTGAGTATCCAAGGTTGTCAGCCAGAGCCGGGTTGGCAGCATCTCGTTGACAAGGATCAACTGTCTTTTTCGATCGATCGTGCCAAAATCGGTACTCTCCAGAAAACCAAGCCAGTGCCGGATGACGGCTTCAACCGGAGTGCTCAGATGAAAGACCCTGCCCGGATTCAGGACGGCCATCAGCTCGAGGTTGCGCCGAATGACCTCTTCCCTGCCCATGGTCTTCTCGGCGGCTGCCAGATCCTCGATATTCCTTGTCTTGATGATCTCTTCGAGTTCTTCAAAAGCGGAGTTCTGGGTCAGGTGCAGGTTCCCCTCGTTGATCATCGTTCTGTAGGTGGTAACGCGGGCCACCAAATCACGCACATAGGCCTCGAGCACCTCGTCCGACAGAACCAGGGTTGCACGCAGCTGGTTCCCCCGTCCGACATGGAGATGCAGTCGTTTCGCGTCACGCGTACGGGGAGCAAACCCGGTGTAAAAGGCGGGTTCGTATTTCTCGTAGAACGTGGAGATGGTCATCAGATCCTGGGGACGGTCGTGATCGGACCGGGCTATTACCTGTTCTGTAGCCGAGGCTGCACCACTGACCACCAGGATGCACAGACACAACAATGTGAAAACTGTAGTTCTCACCAGAAGGCGGGGATAACTCATTGTGAAATACTCCTCGGTGTATCGACTTACTACTGCAAAAACAGGTGCTTCATCGATATTTCATGACCGATGCCGAGCCTGCGGAGTTCCCGGTTGAATGTAAAGCCCTCGGGAGATTTGAAATTTGTCGGTTCAAGCCGGTAGAACTGGATCTCGTCCGGGTAGTACTCCGCTTCATACAGTGGCTGGTCCTGGAAAATCTGGGCCTCTTGCGCCTTTTTGCCGACAAAACGACAGGTCAGTGTCTCTTTGATGACGGCACTGTCATCACTGTTGAAACTGACGTTGTCACCGTACAACCAACCATAGAAATCCCTGCGGTTGTTCGGGGCGTAGGCATTGGTCGGCGTATGTCCCTTGCCTGCAAAAGCAAGGTAATACTGGACCCCCATGACTTCCTGCGTGCCGTTGCCGTCAATGTCGAAGAGTTCGTAACACTGGGGCAGGTTCCGATGGGTGGCTATCTTGGCCAGTTCATCACTTGAAGACGGCAGCATGTGCCGCAATTCGGTCATGGCGCCCGAAGGCAGCCGGGTGCAACCATGCGAGGCAGGACCACGGCTGGCAATCCACAGGTTCTCGTAATTTTTTTTGGGATTCCGTTCACCGGGAATATGTTTCCACTCTTCCGGCACAAAGTGGGCAGCGTTGAGCTGCGTACGGACACCGGCATTGTGGAAGGCATTGTAGAAAGGACCGGTGGCGTGCTGGTATTGGAGCAGGGGAATGAAACCATAACCGGGGTTGGGTGACAGGTAATCCACCATGCCCAGCTGTCCCTGGCCCTCTTTCCGGGGGAGAAGATGCCAGATGCCGGTGGCACCGAAGGAGGACAGTCGCCATTGTTTGTGCTTGATCGTCGCCTGGAGGGTTCCCACGGGAATGATGCGGGTGAACTCCACGGCATCGACACGGCCGTCTCTTACCGGATAGTGACCCAGGGTTGCAGCGCGGAGAAACTTGGCAGCCTTGGTCTTAAAGGCCGGGTCGTCAGCGCCCTTCCCTTGCTTGACAAGGGTGACGGCCCCTTCCAACAGCCCCTTCTGCTCCGGGGTCAATGCATAAAGATTGACCCTGCCGGGCAGGATCGCATTTGCGGCATCGAGACTGACAACCTCATCGCCCAGGCCCTGATCCTTGATTCCGCTCAGGTGCTGATGCCAGGTATTCAGCAGCCCTTTCATTTCGATGCGGATATGAAAAACCCGACCCGGATTGAGGGCTGCCATCAATTCTTCTGATTTCCGGCGGTACACTTCCGGATCAGTTGAAGATCTGGACGCCGTCAACATGCTGACCTTGTTCTCCTTCATGGCCTCAAAAAACCGTTCGTAGGCCATGTTGACCGTCAGCGTGATGATCTTCTTGTCGATCAACTGGCGGTATGTATTCCGGCGCAGGATCAGATCGTCGGCATAGTTATCCAGCTCATCCGCGCCCAGCACCAGGGTCACCCTCAACTGGTTCCCACGCGAAAGTTGGATATGGGGCCGGGTGGGATCCTGGGTTCTGGGTGCAAAGCCGGTATAGAAAGAGGGTTCGTACCAGTAAAAAAGCACCCCTGATGGCGGCTCGGATCCATCCCAGACGATGGCGGGATCACCGCCGGCATCAGCTGCCGGAGTCCAGGCAAGCCCCCCCAACAGTATCAACAGCAACGGCAGGAGACATAGGATCCTTGTGGTGCCGGAAAGGTTCAGTGATTCCCTCTGTGTTTCTGATCTATGCGTGTTCATCGGATACGGTCCTCCAGGGCGATGCTGCCGGTACTTTTCTTGATCTCTGTGTCAAGTCCCGCAAGCGCGGGGATATTGCTGAAGTCCTCGTTGCCGATAAAGGGGCGTACCTGGAAAAGCCACAGCTTGCCGCCGGAAAATCCGTATTCAATGTCCCATGCCTTGGGCCGGCCGTTCTTGTCCAGCGCAGGCTTGAGGGTCTTCCGAATCTTCAGTCCTGCATCGGTAATGGCCTCAACCTCTTCCGGCGTCAACACAAATTCACGGCCCGTCGAGGGCACAATCTTGGTGCCGCTTCCAGGAACGATCAACCGCCGCCAGGGAGACTTGAAGGTCGTCACCAGCTTGACACCATCGGGTGACCAGAGCAGGGTCTCGGTAGGAGTTCCGTCAACGGCGCCTCCAACACCCTCGGAGGTGCCGAGCAGCATCTTCGTCTGGTCACCGGTATTGATGTCGGCAGTGATCAACACACCGGAAGCATCGCTGGGGATGGACTCCAGCAGAACAACCGAGGGCAGTACCCAAAGAGGCTCATCGATCAGGGTCTGACGCCAGGAAAAGGAGCGGAAGGTGAAGGGCGAGGCCCAGACCTCTTTCAACCCACTGTAGATCTCGTCCAGTGACCCCAGGTTGAAAATCGTCAGGTTGAGACCGGCGCCGTTGAAGTTGGGTTGGTCTTCCACGTTGGTATCACTGCGGACAAAGAGTCCCACGGTCTGACTGGGATCACCCTTTTTCAGCAGACCCAGTCTCTGCAGATCATCACGGATGGCGCCTTTGAGTTCCGGTGAGAGCTCGTTGTGCTCAATGGAATACCGCAGAACCTGCAGGCGCGGTTTGATCCAGGCGGCCAGTTCGGTGTCGCCGGTGGCGGCAGGGATCATCTCACCAAAAAAGGTCTGATACGTCTGACGGGCAAACTCATCCAGTGATTGGCCGGCCTTGGCAATATTCTTGCCTGCCAGATCCTTGGGGACCATGACTTCGGCATTCTTGTAGAACTGGTAATAGGCCCCGAACGGCACGGCAAGACCTCGGGCGACATTGTCGGGGAACAGATGCTTGAGCTCGCCGAGGTAGGCCGCCTTGGGCCCGGTCTTGATGCCGGAGTCTGCACGACGCAGATCGTCCAGTGAAATAGGCTTCCAACTGGTGGTGTCAAGCACGCTGGGATCGATATGGAGACGGGCCTTCGTTCCGCCGACCTTGCCGTCGCCGGACCGTTTCTTGCTACGCGTATATTCCTTGTACATCGCCTTGTCTTCAGTGGTCATGTCGGCAGCACGCTTGATATAGACGCGGCCGCCCGGCGTGACGATCAAGAGCACCTTGTCCTTGTCATGGCGTTTCAGAACCTCATAGGGCGGACTTGCGACAACAACGTTGGGAATACCCAGAGCCCTGGCCAGCAATTGAACATGGGATACCACATTCCCCTCACCCTGGGTAATGATTCCGGAAGCCGGCTCCAAATCCGCCGGGGTATCGGGCAGGGCGATGATCTTGTCACGGTCGTAAGGTTCGTCCACGCCGATGACGGCCAGATTGCCAAAGGCAAGACCGGAATCCAGGGCCCGCACTCCCTCGGTAAACTCCTTGTCAAAGAACAGATGGCTGATCTTTTCTCGGCCGGAGATCGAATCGTCCAGCGCGCTGTAGGCCATGCCGTACAGGAGCATGGGGGAACTGCGCACGATATCGTCGGCAATTTTCTGGATATCGGGAATCAGGTAGGTCCAGGCAGGCCACACTTCGCCAAAAGCCAGCATCGCCCCGGCGTGGGACCATTCAATGACCTGCTGAACCTGTCTGAGATTCGCGGCAAACTCGTCCCGTTTCCAGTCTTTTTGTGCCAGCAGTTGATCGAAGTTCCCGATGATGGCCTTCCGTTCTCGTTCCGAAATCAGGCCCGTTCCGTAGGTGGCATCGGCAAGAGCCCGCTGCAGGCGCAATGATTCCCTGACTGTTCGAGGCCCACCATCATCCATCAACCGGCTGCCCAGACTCTGGATCACGGCGGCGCCGGTCACATTAATGCCGACCAGTCTGCGACGGTCGGCGGGCGTGACCTTGTTATAGGCAACGGCATGCCGGGACAGGACCATGAGTTCCGCCATGCCCTCGATTTTCTCGACCGGATCCTGGGTCTGTGTATTGATGGATTTCTTGAGCAAACCCCGAACCGCGGCATCGGAGACGGCGTTGATCTGAGGGCCGAGGATGGACTCGTCCAGGGAAGTGAGCCTGTCAATCTCGGCGATCAGCTCATCAATTGCCCCTTTCTCCCAATCCTTGGCTGCGGGAAGCTTGTCCCTGTAGATCTCCAGCAGGGGAAGCAGAGAAGCTGCAATCCTCCCGTGGACTGCATCACGAAGGGGTTTGAACTCAGGATCCTTGTGCTGGATACTGATGGCCAGGTTACGGATTTTCTGAATATTGCCCTGGTCGTTGCGGGTGAAAAAACGCCGTTCCAGCTCATAGGCCAAAATATAGTGGCGATAGTCGTTATAGAGTGAATCCGCCAGGTATTTCTCCTGGAAAATCGGCATGTCCCTGGC
The DNA here is from genome assembly GCA_030618605.1 of Holophagae bacterium. Taxonomy (GTDB): domain Bacteria; phylum Acidobacteriota; class Thermoanaerobaculia; order Thermoanaerobaculales; family Sulfomarinibacteraceae; genus DAOWGJ01. Next base: position 6,878 of record JAUXDC010000120.1, read on the forward strand.
CTCGTACTCGGCGCCTTTCAAACCCCCGTAGGTCTGCATCTCGGCCAGTTTCGATTCCGGGTGGACCGTCATGTAGTAGTTTTCTAAGATGTAGCCCCGTACCAGATTGTGATGATCCTGGATCTTGTCCCAATCAAATAAATCACTGGAGAAGATATTGCCCACATACATGCCGGTCGAGGTCAGGCTCTCACCCCAGGGGGCACGAAATGCCGCGCAGAAATTGGTGCTCTTGCACCGGTTGGCGATGGAGCCGTCGTGTCCCTGGACCGGCTTCTTGGCGCCGTCGGTGCAGACACAGTAATTTGCGCTGTAGGGCCCCTTGATCTTGACTTGAATGGTATGCCAGTTTTTCTTGAGCATCTTTTCCTGGGCTGGTGTCAGATCCTTGCCGGACGCTGCCGAAGATGAGCCGGAAAAGGCCATCAGCACCACTAAAGAAATTCCTGTAACGGCCAATAAAATATTTTTCCTCATGGTCACCCCTCCCGTGGGTTGGTTAATCACAGCTTATCCAGAGCGGCCGTAAATCCATCCAGATCAAAGTCGATGGTTTCCTGGCCTCGCTCTCTCACAACGTTCAAACGCAGGGCCTTACCCTTCTTCATGGCCCTGATCAGGCCATCGGTGATGTCGTCACCCGGGGGAAATCGTAGGTCGTCTCCCGTCTCCGCCTTGACCAGTGAGGCTCGGCCACTGACCACCAGTTTCCCGTCAATGATGAAATCCACCGAACCCGAGGCCGTAAACGGGCCTCCCTCGACCAGGATCTCGGGGAAGCCTTCTTCACTCAGTTTGACCCTGATAATCGTCGGTACCGATCCGCCACGACCGTACTGATAGGCACTGGCGCAGGATCCACTCTCACAGAACACCTTCCACGCGCCGTAGGTGAACTCTCCACTTTCGGAATCCGGTGCCTCCCCGTGGAGGTTTGAGCCCCCGGCTCCCAGCACGAGAACCACACACCCGATGACAAACAACCGGCAATAACCAATTTTTGAACACTTCATCCTGTCCCCCTGTTGATTTAATTTCACTCTGTCCAGTGGAGTACGTCATGAATGACCGACCACCTCGGACCTTGACGGACCTGGTCCTCGCCGAGAATCCAATGACCGAAGAGTTCGTCGATTGTACCGTTGCGCGACGCAAGGTACGCCCAGTGATCGATCGCCTCGCGGAGGTCGGAAGCGTCACCATGCAACGGATAGACAAGAGGCCCCTGGGCCCTTACGCCCTCCGGAATCACGACGTGAAATTCTGGATACCGAAGCGTCCACGCTGAGCCCGCCTCTGCCGATGTGACCAGCGCCCCGAGCTCTTCATGTCTGCCATCGAAAAAATCGGCGTGTGCCGAAAGGGATACCACTTCAATATTCGGCAATCGTGTCTGGAATCGTGCTCCGAGGTGTGGCTGACCGACGACCCCCCATTTCACTGAACCCAATTCCCGAATGGACTGCACCGAGGCATAGTCCTCCCGGGTATGATCCCTGACGACGACGGCAGCCGTCAGGTCAAGATTCGCGCGGGCATAGTGAATACTGCCCAGGTGCTGGTATGCGGCCACGATGCCGGACATCGCAACGTCAAAATGGTCCTCGTTCAACTGTTGCTCAAGACTCTCGAACTCAAAGGGCACAAACTCAATCGTCACCCCGAGTTCCCGAGCAAAACGATGGGCCATCTCGATGTCAAAACCGACAAGATGCCCATTGCCGTTAAAATATGCAAACGGGAGTTCCCCCGAGTTGAAACCCACTCGGATCACCCCACGCTCACGAATTCGCTCCAGATGTGTCCTGCCCTGCGCCATCGGAATAGGATTCGGCTCAGCATGATCCGATACGGTGCTTTCCACTTCCGGGCCGATCATCTCCATTCCGGCCACTACATCGACTCTCTCGAGTTTTCCTTCCAAAAAACCCAGGTAGGCTCGAAGCGCACCACCGGAAACCAGCAGCATCGCGGCAGAGCCGGCCAGAAGCAAGACGACCTTTCGGTATCGCACCTTGACGACTCCGGTCATCGCGGTGCCGGTCAGGAGCGTGAACGCCATCAGGTGCATCACACCCACCGTGTCACCAATCCGCGCCGTCCACACGCCTGCAACCACGAAGAGGTTGAACAAATCCGCGGGAAGACGAAAGAGGTCAAGCAGGTAGGGCAACGCCGCCACCGGGCTCCCGAAGAGCGAGAGCAGACCGGACCCACTCAGTGCCAAAGAGTCGGAAAAGCCAAATGATCGGCCGGCGAACCATGCGGCAAAAGGAACGAAGACCAACGCCATCAATTTGCCGATTGTCGGAAAAGGATAGCCCAGGGGAACAGCCACACTGATTTGCTCGTCAACCTCTTCGGAGAAATCATCGATCTCTTTGAACAGACCCCTGGCTGCCTCCACCAGCAACGGAAGGACCACGAAGAGCTTGCCGGTCGCAAAGGCCGTCATGATGGCATCCCGCGATGCCCGAACCACCTGCCGGTAGGTAAAGGGGGTACACGCCGCAATCAGCATGGGCAATACCCAGAACACCAGAATGACCGCCACGATTGTGTAGACGATCAGGTAGCCGTGCAGACGTTCCAGTTCCTCGAACGTCAATGTCCCCGCCGAGGATGCTGCGATGGCGAACATTCCCAACGGCGTCAGCCGGATGATCAGGGAGTTGACCCGAGTCAGCGCATCACACACGGTGTCCAGAAGGTCAAGAAGCGGCTCCTTGTTTTTGGCCCCGATCAATGCAACGCCCAGAAAAATTGAGAACAAGACCACTGCGGGCACAATATTGTTGGCCAACGAATGAAAGGGGTTTGCCGGAATATAGAGGCTGAGGAAATCAACTGCCTCCGGTTCTGCGATCATCGCGGCACTGAAAAACGAGCCGGATGCGTGCTCCGGGAAAAACAGGGGAATCACAAGGATGACGGCCACCGCAATTGCCCAGAGCACCAGCAGGACCAACCCTGCCGTCAGCGCCAGGCGCTTGGCCTGGGCCGGTTCCAATCGTCCGATGTTGGCGATCAACGAAACGGTCACGTAGGGCAAGATCGTCATCTGCAGCAGGTTGACGAATCCCTCTCCGACCAGGCCGAGCCAGGCACAGCCCTCGCCAAAGAACAACCCACATGCGACGCCGGCCGCCAACCCGATGAGGATCATCGTCGACAGGCTCAATCGCCGCATACCGGTCTCATTGTGCTCTTGAGAACTCGTCATCACGGCCATCATACTGATTCCTCTCAATTACGTCGCCCCGGTGAAATCCTGCTATCGTTGGCGCTGCCCCTGATTGGGTTGTGAGGCTGGTGTCGATGGTACCCGTGCACGGCGCCCATGAAATTTTGGTATCCCATCCGGGGTAAGGGCCGGCGTTCTCGGCGATTTGGAGTGTGCATATGAGGAGTTCTCTTTTGATCACTATTCGGCTGTTCATAATACCTCTTGCCATGGTGATGGGTGCTTGTGCAGCCCCCAAGACGGCAACGGAAAATACTGCCGGCAATCACCCCTCACACACGGAGAATGACGTGAATAGAAGACCTCAAGCGATCTCTTTGACGACGATGACCTGCCCGGTGGACTTGCCCGAAGGCGATGCCGACGGCACGACGGTCTTCTGCGGCCGGATGGTCGTCCCCGAGAACTGGGACGACCCGGAAGGCAGGCAGGTCACCCTTAATTATGCGGTCTTCAAGGCGACGGACACCAAGCCATCGCCGGATCCCGTCATGTACTTCGATGGTGGCCCCGGGGTTTCGACGTTTGGTCAATTAGCTGGGTTGGCCGACATCTTCGCTCATTTGCGCGAGAGACGAGACATCATCCTCTGGGAGCAGCGAGGCAATTTCTACAGTTCAAGCCTCGACTGCCCGGATGAAGTGAGGGATCCAAGAACGGCGATGTCTCCAGAGGAATTCGCAGCCCTGGCAGCAGCTCAAGCGGCAGCTCCTCAACCAACCCTTGATCCAGCCCTTCTGGAACCGACGACGATCGGTGATAAGCCGCAAGAAGTTCTTGAAAAAGAACGAGCACTGGCAAAATTTGTCA
>JAUXDC010000159.1 GCA_030618605.1 Holophagae bacterium
GCCCCTGGGTCTCGAAGCCCGGCACCGAGGTCTTCCGGTTCTTTCTGAAATTGAATTCGCCTGGCGACACCGATCCCAGGCCCCGTTGGCCGCAGTTACCGGTTCGAACGGCAAGAGCACCGTCACCACCCTGGTAGGCCTGATGATGCAGACGGCGGGAATGAGAACGGTCACCGGTGGCAACCTCGGCCCGGCGGCCTCGGAATTGGTCCTGAACGACCAATGGCAGTCATGGGTCCTCGAGGTTTCCAGCTTCCAGTCCGAGACCCTGACCGAACTCAGACCCCGCGTGGGCGTCTTCCTCAACCTCAGTCAGGACCATCTGGAGCGCCACCCTGACATGGCACGGTATGCCCAGGCCAAGGAGCGTCTTTTCGCACACCAACTGCCCTCCGACACGGCAATCCTCAATGCCGACGACGAAGTGGTCGCCACCACCGACACCGCAGCCCAAAAGAGGTTTTTTTCAATCGTGGCCGAGGCCGATGCCTCCCTGGTCCACGATCGTCTCACCATCGGCGGCGAACCGCTGATCGCAAGCAGAGAACTCCGGCTCTCCGGTCGCCATAATATTGCCAATGCACTGGCGGCCGCCCTTGCAGCACAGGAGATGGGGGCCTCCCTCGAGGCGATCAGAGAAACCCTGAGGACCTTTTCCGGCCTCCCCCATCGACACCGTGTCGTCCACGAAGCCAACAATATCCGATGGATCGACGATTCCAAGGCCACCAATGTCGGTGCTACGATCGCGGCCCTCGGCGGATATCCCTCCCGGTCGGTCCATCTGATCCTCGGAGGTTTGGGGAAGGGACAGGACTTTTCACCTCTGACTGCGTCCGTGGAAAAAACAGCTGCTGCGGTCTACCTGATCGGCAAGGACGCTTCGATAATTGCCAAAGCCCTCGAAGGCATCACGCCCCCCGTCGAAGATTCCCGAACCCTTGACCATGCGATTGAGAGTGCACGGGATCAGGTCCTTCCCGGGCAGTGTGTCCTGCTGGCACCGGCCTGTGCTTCTTTCGACCAGTTCCTCCACTATGCCGAACGCGGAAAAGCCTTCGAGAAGCTCGCGTCGGAAGAGGCGTCGTCATGCCGATAACTCAGCACTTCGACCGCATGCTCTTTGGAGCTACCATCGCTCTGACTGCGGTCGGGTTGGCGGTCATGGGCTCGGCTTCGTGGGTCCTGGCCGCTGAGCGCTACAACCGGCCTGCCTCCTACTTCGTCATTTGGCAGGGCGCGACAGCTGCGGTCGGTCTGTTGCTGATGCTGATCGTCATGCACCTCAAGACGGAGGTCATTCTTCGACCCAAAGTCACCGGAACCTTCCTGGGCTTCAGTTGGCTTCTTCTGCTCGGCGCCTACCTCCAGCCCCCAATCAACGCCACACACCGTTGGATCAGCCTTGGTGGCATCTCGGTTCAGCCATCGGTCGTCGCCCGACTGGCCCTGATCCTCTTGACCGCCGTCCTGTTGGCCAGGGCTCGCGAAAACGAGTGGGATTGGAAGAGCCTCGGTCTCCTTGTTGCCACCTCATCGGTCACAGCAATCCTGGTCCTGGCCGAACCGGACCTGGGGTCCGCGGCACTGATCGTCGCAACAATCGGCGCCATGACCTTCGTGGCGGGCATGCCTCTCCGCCTGCTGGCCGTACCCGGCACTTCGGTCGTACTGGCTGCCGTCGCCGCCATCCTGACATCACCTTATCGGCTGGCCCGCGTCAAGGCCTTCATCGGCGCCGGTGCCTCCGCGGCCGGTTACCAGACCCGGCAAAGCATGGTTGCCATCGGCAGCGGCGGCCTCCTGGGACGCGGCTACGGCGCCGGTCACCAGAAGCTCTTCTTCCTCCCCGAGCCTCATACCGATTTCGTCTTTGCGAGCACCGCTGAGGAACTGGGTCTGGTCGGCATCATCGGACTGGTGGCACTGGCCGGAGTCATCACCTGGCGAGGTCTCCAGATTTCATGGCGCCAACCCGCGTCGGCCCGTGCCCTCCTGGCGTTCGGTCTGACCATGACCTTTGCGATGCAGGCCCTCCTTCACATGATCGTGTGCCTTCGTCTCCTGCCGCCCAAAGGCATCCCCTTCCCTCTGGTCAGCTACGGCAAGACCGATCTGCTGGTGACGATGATCTCCATGGGTCTGCTGCTCAACCTCTCCCGGGAGCTCAGGTCGTGAGCCGCCGAGTACTGATCGCGGGCGGCGGAACCGGGGGCCACATTTTTCCCGGCCTGGCCGTGGCCGATGCATTATTGGCTCAAGGTGTCGATGTCCATTGGCTGGGCGCACGACGAGGTCTGGAATCCCGCCTGGTCGCCGAACGAGAACTGCCTTTGACCCTGCTGGACATCGAGGGTATGCACGCGCGATCACTGACGGCCGGTCTCCGGGCCCTGGGCCACCTGCCCCAAGCAATCACCGACGGCTTCCGATTGGTCCTCAAACTCCAACCGATGGCCGTTCTGGGCGTCGGCGGCTATGCCTCGGCCTCGGGAATCATGGCGGCCGGTCTGCTCGGCATCCCCTGGATTCTCCAGGAACAGAATTCCGTCCCCGGGTGGACCAACAAGACACTGGCCCCGTGGGCAGATCTGGTGTGCTGCGGCTTTGCAGATGCACTCAGCCATTTCCCGTCGATGCCGGCGGTGTGGACAGGCAACCCGGTGCGCTCGGCCTTCTTCGAGGTTCCGGCCTCCAGACCTGCCGCGACACCTCGCCTGTTGATTCTCGGCGGCAGTCAAGGATCACTGTTCCTCAACCGAACGCTGCCTCGGGCCCTGGCGGTTCTCCGAGACCAGGGTCGAGAAGTCACGATTCGCCACCAGTCGGGCTCCCGGTGGCATGAAGTGGTCAGGACCGCCTACTCCGACCTCGGGCTCGAAGCCACGGTCGACACCTTCCTCGCTCAACCCTGGGAGGCGCTGGAATGGGCGGATCTGGTGGTTGCCAGATCGGGTGCCCTGACCATCAGCGAGCTGTCGGCCGCAGGCCGCGCCTCCCTTCTCATTCCCTTCGCGGCAGCTGCCGGCAATCACCAGGAGTTCAACGCCAGGTCACTGGAACGCGCCGGCGGCGCCGAGGTCTTGGTGGAGGGTCAGGCGAAATTCGAAAGAGTTGCTTCCGTCCTGACGCGGCTGTTGGGCACCCCTGAACGGCTTGCAGACATGGGCCAATCGGCCCGTTCGGTCGCTCTCCCCGGCGCCGCCGAGAAGATCGCCGACCATCTGCTCAGCATAGGTGGTCAGCTGTGAGGCCGCTCTGGGGCGCCGTCCGCCACGTTCACTTCGTCGGTGTCGGTGGTGTCGGCATGTGCGCGCTGGCAGAGGTGCTGCTGGACGACGGCCTGATGGTCAGCGGTTGCGACAGTGCCGAGAGCGACCGAACCAGGCGCCTATCGGCCCGAGGCGCGAACGTCACCATCGGGCATCACTCTTCCCACGTCGACGGCGTCGATGCCGTCGTCTTCAGTGCCGCGGTCACTCCAGACCATCCGGAGCTCCAGGCAGCGCACACAAACGGCATCCCGGTCATCAGACGGGCGACGCTGGTCGCCGAGGTCATCCGGGGACTGCGGTCAGTCGCCGTCGCCGGCACACACGGGAAGACGACGACGAGTGCTCTCCTGAGCCATGTTCTCGACCGGGCAGGCGCACGGCCAACCGCCGTCGTCGGGGGACTTATTCGAGGGATCGACGGATACGGCAGGCGAGGCACGAGCGACCTTGCAGTCTGTGAAGCTGACGAATTTGACCAGGCGTTCCTGAAACTCAATCCTCTAATCGCCGTCATCACCAACGTTGAAGAGGATCACCTCGATTGCTACGAGTCCAAAGAGGCGCTGCACTCCGCGTTTGCCACTTTTGCCGCGCGCCCCCCATTCCATGGCGCGGTCCTCATCTGCGGCGACGACCCCGGGGCGACCTCGCTTTTGGGATGCACCCACGCCCCTGTTATGACCTACGGCCTCGGCCCAGGCAACAACCTCAGGGCCACCGGAATCAAAATCGACGGCCTGACGACCACCTTCACCGTCGACAAGAGCGGACAGGTCCTTGGTGAAATACGTTTGAACCTTCCGGGAGACCACAACGTCCGCAACGCCCTGGCCGCTCTGGGAGCCGCCTTGGAGCTGGGTCTGAATTTCGAAGTCCTCGCCAAGGGCTTCGCCGACTTCGCCGGTGTGGGGAGACGTTTCGAGCTTATCGGCGAGCACCGTGGAGTAACCGTTATCGACGATTACGCCCACCATCCAACCGAAATCGCTGCCGTTCTCACCACCGCTCGAAAGGTCTTTCCCGGCCGGCGAATCGCAGCCCTGTTCCAGCCCCACCTCTTCAGCCGGACACAGGACTTTGCCGAAGACTTCGGACGCGCCCTGTCCGCCGCATCTCTCGGGATCGTTCTTCCCGTTTTCCCCGCACGGGAACCGCCAATTCCCGGAGTGACCCACCAGTTGGTCCTTGAGAAGATCAATCGCCTCGAGACCCAGGTCATCGACGGCGTAGACCTCGAGCACGTCGGATCAATCCTGGACAGGGTGTTGCAGAACGGAGACGTCCTGATCACCATGGGCGCCGGAGATGTCGACCAGGTTCCAACGCGCTGGATGGGAGCCGCTCATGCCTGATGGGCAAACCTTCCTGCCGGCCAGCCTCCGTCCGACACCTCAGGCGCCCCGTTCACGAACGCGGAGTCCAATGAGATGGTGGCTTTCAGCCGGTGCCATCGTTACCCTCTGTGTCGGCGCAGGTATTCTGCTGGCCGGCTGGCGTCTCAATGCCATCGAGGTCACGACGTGCACGGGCCTCCCGGCGTCGGCCGTGGCGAATCTGGAAGACCTCCGCGGCAGCTGGATTCCCTCCCTGGATCTCGACGAAGTCCGGCAGAACGTTGAAACCTGGCCCGGCATCGACGGAGTAGCCGTTGAACTCAAACTCCCCGCCACACTTCGTATTCAGGCCCTTCCCGACGAAATCTGTGCCTCTGTCCAGATGGGTCGGACATGGCGGGGGGTCACCTGCAACGGCACATTGGGCCGACGCCTTGCTGAACCCAACTTCCCCATCCTCGAGAACTTCGATCTGGGCGAGAGTGACCTTCGCTCCGCCTTGTCCACCGGCACCCGCCTGTGCGACGGCACGATCGGCCGCCTGTTGTCCGTTCGGAAGATCACCCCTTCGGACTACGAGGTGACGATTGCCACCCACACTCTCCCGGATACACCATCAATCGTCAGAGTATTGCCTCAGGGCGCCCCCTCGGAACAGTGGTGGCACGAAACAGCCCTCAGCGGCCGCGCCCCCGCCTGGGCCGACCTTCGGCTCGACCATCGAATTGTCATCAGGAGGGCTGGATGAGCGACGATCGCCCCCTGATCGGCATCGATGTCGGTTCTTCGACGGTCAAGGTGGTCGTCGCAGTGCCTGAGCCGCATCGACTGGTGGTCAAGGGCTGCGGCGAAGCCCGCCATGACGGCGCCCGCAAAGGCATTATCGCCAACCTGGAAGAGGTGACCGCTGCCGTCAGGATTGCCACCGAAGAAGCCGAAGCGATGGCCTCGATACCGGTGACTCATGCGGTGGTAGCCCTTGGTGGCGCGCCGGTTGTTGGCAAAAAGTCTTGTGCCTCCACCCCCGTCACCGGACGCAACCTTACGGTCAGCAACGACGATGTCAATCTGGCGCTGTCCCGGTGTGCCGCCGTTATGATCCCGGAAGACTACAGAGTCCTGGATATCATCGAGTGTGGTTACGCACTTGACGGACAGCCCGGCATCGAGAACCCGGAAGGCATGGCCGGCCGGACACTCGAAGCCTCGGCCTATGTGCTATTCACAACCAGGGCCCACTTCGACTCCCTGGAACAGTCCGTCAATCAGGCCTCTGTAGCCGTAACCAGTCTCCAATACGAACCTCTGGCGGCCGCCGAGGCTGTCTTGTCCCCCGACGAAAAAGAACTTGGCTGCATGCTGATTGATATCGGACACGCCACCAGCGAGTGGGTCGTGTGGAGCGAGGGAATGGTACAGGCCAGCGGAACCTACCCCATCGGGGGCCGGCATTTCGTTGCCGACATCGCCACCGTAATGAAGACCAACACCGCCGGCGCCGAACTGATCAAACGGTCCGTCGGCGTCTCACTGGATCGACATGACCTTGATCTTCTGGGCATCGAGGTTCCAACCCTGGGCGGTCACGGAAATCAGATTGCCGACGGCCGCCTGGCGGCCCAGATCCTGTACGAGAGAGCCCATGAACTCTTCGTCGGCATCGCCAAAAATCTCTCAGAATTGGAAATGGACCGAACCCCCAGGGCCGGCGTCATTCTGACCGGCGGGGGCGCACGCCTGGAAGGCCTGGACGGGGTCGCCGAGACCATCTTCGCCCACCACGCGAGGATCGGAATGCCACGGAACCTGGCAGGCGAGGTGGAACCGGTCGCCGGACCGGAATGGGCCGTCGCATGCGGCTTGATCCGATTGGCTCACAAGAAAAAACAAGGACCGATGGAACGGAAACAACTCGAGGGCGGAATTTTCAACCGATTGAGGAGCGCTCTCGGAGAAATTTTTGAATTTGGAGGTGGAAATGATTTACATTGATGACACTATGACGGAACCACGAATAATCGACGAGGACGGCATTCTCATTGACGACACCGAAGCCCCGTGCATTCTGCTGGATGAACGGCCGGAACCGGCAAGGATCAAGGTCTTCGGAGTCGGTGGAGGCGGATGCAACTCCGTTAACCGGATGATCGAAGTCGGGCTCAACGGCATCGAATTCATCGCGGCCAATACCGATGCTCAGGCCCTCGATAACAGCCAGGCCGCCATCAAGCTCCAATTGGGGCTCGAAGCCACTCGCGGTCTCGGTGCCGGCGCCAATCCTGAGGTTGGCCGCCAGGCAGCCCTCGAGGCCGACCGCAGGATCTTCGACCTGCTCGACGGATCGGACATGGTCTTCATCACCGCAGGCATGGGCGGGGGCACCGGCACCGGCGCCGCACCGATCATCGCGCAAATGGCCCAAGAGGTCGGCGCCTTGACCGTCGCAGTCGTCACCAAACCCTTCGGATTCGAGGGCAAAAGGCGCTCACAACAGGCGGAACAGGGTATCGCTGAACTGGGCAAGCACGTCGATACCCTGATCACAATTCCCAATGACCGCCTGCTGAAATTCGTTGAGCGCAACACCGCCTTCACCGAGGCGATGGCGATCGCCGACGACGTGCTTCGGCAGGCTGTCCAGGGCATCGCCGACATCATCACCGTCCCAGGCCTCATCAATCGGGATTTCGCTGACGTGCGAACCGTGATGAAAGACATGGGCCACGCCATCATGGGCATCGGCACCTCAACCGGTGAGCACCGCGCAGTCGAGGCGGCTCAGCAGGCGATTGCCTCCCCGTTGCTGGAGGAGACATCGATCGAAGGCGCCCGAGGCCTGTTGATCAACATCTCCGGCGGCGCCGATGTCACCCTGAGCGAGATCAACGACGCATCGGACATCATCACCCAGGGTATCGATGAAGACGCCCAGGTGCTTTTCGGCGCCGTGATCGACGAGAGCCTCGGAGATTCCCTCCAGGTCACAGTGATCGCCACCGGGTTTCACCAGGCTCAGGAGGGCGCACAGATTCCGGTCGGCGTACCGTTTGCCACCGCGTCGCCGAGTGTTTTGACGCCGGTACAAGAGGAAAAGCCCGCCCGGCGCTCAGTGTTCATCCCCCAGGGTCCCGGAAGGGAGTTCGGCATCAATATCGGCGACGATATCGAGATCCCTGCGATCCTTCGCAAACAGATGGACTGATGTCCCTCCCTCAGCCGGATTCGGCCGAGCAACCGTTCCCCGTGACCTCTCCCCCACTATTCCACCTCCCGGTGGGGGATGAGGGGGGAAGGGGAGCTTTCAGTTGTCAGCTGTCAGCGCCCAGCTCCCAGCCACCCTCGGCACCCCTTCGATGTTCATAGAACCCAATGACACCGCCTCGTGAGTTGAGGATCGAGTGGCGGGGTTTGAGCCTTGCCGCTCTCGAATGGGGATCCCAGAACCAACCCAAGGTTCTGGCCCTTCACGGCTGGATGGACAACGCGGCGTCCTTCATTCCGCTGGCCTCCCGCCTCAACGGCCTCCACATCGTCGCTCTGGATTTTGTGGGCCACGGGCTCTCCGACCACCGACCCGGTCCCTGCGGCGCCCATTTCATCGACTGGGTTGCAGACGTCCTGGGCGTGACGGAGGCCCTCGGATGGCAGCAGTATTCCCTTCTCGGCCACTCCATGGGAGCGGCGGTCGGCGCCCAAACCGCAGCGGTCGCCCCGGACGCCGTTCAACGACTGGTTTTGCTCGATGGCTTCGGCCCCCTCTCCGACCCGGCAGACCAGGCACCGAGCCGCCTGGCAAAAGCCCTTGAGGCCGAGCGCCGTTTGGACCCTAAGGAAGAGCCTCCATGCCGAACAGTCGAGGAAGCCCTCAAGGCCCGAATACGGTCCGGATCCGACCTCGACCGGGAAGCCGCCCAGCTTCTGGTTGAACGCGGGACCGAACCCTGCGACGACGGCCTCCGCTTCCGTCATGACCCCCGCCTTCGGCTCCCCTCTCGAACCCGTTTGACCGAGGAGCAGGTCCTGGCATTTCTGCGTGGCGTCAAATGCCCTGTGCTCGCGATTCGTCCCCGGGGAGGATGGCCCGTGCCTGAAGACGTCATCGATCGTC
>JAUXDC010000002.1 GCA_030618605.1 Holophagae bacterium
GAGAGTCTTCAGAAAACACCCCTTTACGATGAACACCTTGCCGCCGGAGGGCGGATGGTCCCCTTTGCCGGGTACTCGCTTCCGGTGCAATACACCTCGTTGGCGGAGGAACACACGGCGGTCCGAACCAAGGCCGGTCTGTTCGACGTCTCCCACATGGGAGAGGTGTTCATCACCGGCCCAAAAGCATTCGATTTCGTGCAGAACCTCTCGTGCAACGATCACTCGAAGCTGGCCGTCGGCCGGGCACAATACACCGGGCTGATGTACCCGCAAGGCACCTTCGTCGATGACATGTTGGTGCACCGTATGAACGAGAGTGAATTTCTGCTGGTGGTCAATGCGGCCAACCGGCACAAGGACGTCGCCTACCTTCAGGACCTCGCAGAGGGCGCTGACGGAGTCGTCGTCGAGGACCGTTCCGACCGGTGGGCCCAAATGGCTGTTCAGGGCCCGATCGCGATCGAGATTGTTCAGGCACTGACATCAACGGACCTGTCCGGTATCCGCTACTACCGCTTCGTTTGGGGTGAGGTCGCCGGTCGGCGAGCTCTGATCGCCCGCACCGGTTATACCGGCGAGGACGGTTTTGAACTCTACACCGCCCCAGAGGATGCTCCAACTGTATGGCAAGCTCTCCTGAAGGAGGGTGGTCCCAAGGGTCTGATACCCGCCGGTCTCGGCGCCCGCGACACGCTGCGCTTTGAAGCGGGAATGTGCCTCTATGGTCACGAGATCGATGCCGAAACAACACCGCTGGAGGCGGGTCTGGGATGGATCGTAAAACTGGCCAAGGAAGATTTCATCGGGCGGGACATCCTTGAAGCCCAGATCGAGAACGGCACCGGCCGCCGGCTTGTCGGTTTCGAGATGATCGACCGGGGCATTGCACGACATGATCACGAGGTCTTCCTGGGTGAGACCGACGAAGATTCCGTCGGTTCGGTGACATCGGGTACACAATCACCAACCTTCGGCAAGGCCCTGGGCATGGCCTATCTGCCCACAGATCACACCGATATCGGCTCGGAATTTTTCATCCAGATTCGAAACCGGCGACTGCGCGCCCGAGTCATCAAATTACCCTTCTACTCACGGAAGAAATAGACAGGGACAGCCCAGGCGGCTGATCACAAGGAGGCACCATGTCCATTCCCCAAGACCTGCTCTACACCAAGAGCCACGAGTGGGTACGCGTCGAAGGCGACAGCGTAGTCATCGGCATCACTCACTATGCACAAGACCAGCTGGGCGAAGTGGTTTTCGTAGAACTCCCGGTCGTCGGCAATGCCGTCGAAGCCGGCGAGGAGATGGGAACCCTGGAATCTGTCAAGGCGGTTTCCGAAATGCTCGCACCCCTTTCGGGTGAGGTCGTCGAGGCCAACGAAGCCCTTGAGGACAGCCCCGACCTAGTCAACCAGTCACCCTTCGACGAAGGCTGGCTGGTCAAAATCAAAGGGTCGATTGAAGGCATGGACCTGTTGGACCCTCAAAGCTACGCAGCACTGCTTGAGGCGGAGCAACACTGATGCACCCGTGGATCGGCGCCGGTTCTGAGGATCGACAGGATCTTCTGCATGAGTTGGGCCTCGAGACGATCGATCAACTGTTCGCGCGCCTCCCGGAGAGCGTCTGCATTGACCACCTTGATCTTCCGCCGGCCCAGGACGAAATATCCCTTCGAAGAGCGTTCTTTGATCTGGGACTGAACACAACAACTGCGGCCAGGGAACCCAGCTTTTTTGGTGCGGGTGTTTATAACCACATCCGTCCCGCGGCCGTCGATGCCGTCCTTTCGCGCGCCGAGTTTTTCACCTCCTACACCCCCTACCAGCCCGAGATTTCCCAGGGCACGCTCCAGGCCCTGTTCGAATTCCAAACGCTGATGACACGCCTGACCTGCATGGAAGTCTCCAACGCCTCCCTCTACGACGGGGCGACCGCAGTGGTCGAAGCCGTACTCTTTGCCTTCCGGGTCCTGCGATTAAAAAGACCAAGAGTCGTCATCGCCGACACCGTGCACCCGATCTATCGATCAGTTCTGGACACCTACGCCGACCCCACCGGACTGGAGATCGTCACCGTGCCCGCCGGACCGGATGGACGGTTGGACATCGAGGCTCTCGAGGCAGCCATCACCGACGATACCTGCTGTGTAGCCGTACAATCTCCCAATTTCCTCGGCGTTGTCGAAGACCTCCCGGTGGTCGCTCAGGCTGCCCATAGGGTCGGCGCCCTTGCGGTTCATGTCGTTACCGAGGCCCTGTCGATGGCACTCCTCAGGGCGGGCGGGCATTTCGCCTTCGACGTCGTCTGCGGTGAGGCCCAGTCTTTCGGCGTGGCGCCCGGATACGGCGGTCCTCATCTCGGTTTCTTCACCTGCAAGGAGAAGACCATCCGGCAGATGCCCGGCCGTCTGTGTGGCGAAACCGTCGACAGTGAGGGTAACCGAGCCTTCTGCCTGACTCTCTCAACCCGGGAACAGCACATTCGGCGCGCCAAGGCGACCTCCAACATCTGCACAAACCAGGGTTTGATGGCACTGGCCGCCACCGTGTGGTTGGAAGCCATCGGAGGCTCAGGACTGAGGCGTCTGGCAGAAGACAACCTCAGCCGCGCTCACGACCTGGCCCGCCGACTGGTTGACGAAGACACCGGTTGGCGGCTCGCCTTCCCCGATTCTCCCTTCTTCAACGAATTCCTGATCCAAGGGCCGATCGGCGGGACGGAAATCGCCCGCAAAGCCGCAGAGGCCGGCATTTTGGCCGGTATTCCCGTCGCACGCTGGAGCACCAGATGGCCGGACGGCCTGCTGATCGCCGTGACCGAACAAAACTCCAGCGCCGACCTCGATGCCCTGATTGAGACCCTGAGGGTTGCATCATGAAACGCCGAGCGCACCGAGATGAACCGCTGTTTTTCGAACGCAACCCCAAGCGGCGAGGCCGGCAGGGAATCCTCCTACCGACATTCGACGGGCCTTCGACCCAACCGGCTTCCGTCCTGCCGGCAGAGGTCCTGCTGGACGACCGACCACTCTGGCCCGACATCAGCGAAATGGACCTCGTCACCCACTTCCACCGCCTGAGCCAACTCAACTACGCGGTGGATGAGGGGCTCTACCCTCTTGGCTCGTGCACGATGAAGTACAACCCCCGCATCAACGAGGCCGTTGCCGGACTTTCCGCCTTCAACGCTGCCCACCCCCTGCAGCCCGATCATCAAGTCCAGGGCGTCCTGGAGGTGATGTGGGAACTCGAAGAGACCCTGAAGACCATCACCGGCATGCCCGGCGTCACCCTGCAGCCGGCGGCCGGCGCCCACGGAGAACTGGCCGGCATCCTGATGATCCGCAAGGCCCTGGAGGCCAGGGGCGAAAGCCGGGAAATCATCCTGGTTCCCGACTCCGCCCACGGCACCAATCCCGCTACTGCCGCCTTCGCCGGGTTCCGCGCCGTCGAAATCCCATCAGGGCCGGACGGCACCGTCGACTTGCAAGCCCTTGATACGGCCATGAATGAGAATGTCGCCGCCGTCATGCTGACCGTGCCCAATACCCTCGGCGTCTTCGAACACCGCATCGTTGAGATTGCCGAATTGGTGCACTCTCGAGGCGGCTTCGTCTACATGGACGGCGCAAACCTCAATGCCTTCGTCGGACGCGCCCTGCCCGGCCTGATGGGCGCAGATGCCATGCACATCAATCTGCACAAGACCTTCTCGACACCACATGGCGGTGGTGGTCCCGGCGCCGGACCCGTGACGGTCTCCGAAGCACTGCTCCCCTACCTGCCGGTGCCTCGGGTCGTCAAGACAGACGACGGTTTCTCAATGCTGTGGTCCGGTGAGAACTCCATCGGCTCGCTGCGCGGCTTTTCAGGGTCCTTCCTGATCCTGCTCAGGGCCCTTGTCTACATGCGGGGCATGGGGGGCGACGGCCTGCGAGAGATGTCGGAAACCGGCGTGCTCTTCGCCAACATCATCAGGAAACGACTCGAAGGCGCCTATCATCTTCAATACGACACACCGACGATGCACGAGGTTGTTTTCGACGACTCAGAGCAGGTCAAAAACGGCGTTCACAACACCGACATTGCCAAGAGACTCCTGGACTACGGCTTCCATCCGCCGACCATGAGCTTCCCCCTGGTCGTGCACGGCGCCTTGATGATCGAACCCACCGAAAGTTTTGGCCCGGAGGAGATCGACGCCTTCTGCGAAGCCATGCTGGCCATCGCCAAGGAGGCCGAGGAGACACCGGATTTGGTGCGTGCGGCGCCCCACGAAACCCCGGTCAAACGCATCGACGAGGTCCGGGCTGCCCGAAATTTGAAGGTGCGATTTGTAGACGAAGCCTGACCAGGCAATTCGTTTGACGAATTGCTTGCCTACCAGGCCGTGGTGTCCCCACTCTCGAAGCCATCGGAAAAGATGAGGGACGTCCCGGCGCTCGGCGCCAGAACTGCTTCTTCAATAAATGACGGCGATCCTGGACGGAAGAGGCCAATCTGTGCGCCTCCGCTCTGGGGTGAGGCGTCTGCGTCAAACCAGAAGTTGTACATCGTGCCCCACCTGAGGGCATTTGCATTCTCGTCGGTGAAGAAGTCGTCGGTCGACCAAATGACCCGGCCTGCCCCGTTATCGACCGTGATCGTCCAATTCGTCGGATCGTAGGGCTCTCCCGAATGCGAGTCGACATCGTGAAACCCGGCATTGGTAATGACGGTATCCGCCGCGATCGGAACGGCGAATGACCCCGCACTGCGGTGAGAATTGAGGTTGAACAGGGCGTATTCGTATCGCCAGGTTCCGTTTCCGTTGTCCGAGGCCTTGTACGCAAGGTAGAACACGCCCTCACCGCCCACCTCGACCTGTCGAACGGTCACATTTGGATCGACGGTATTCCAGGCGAAGATCGCAGGCATCCCCTCTATTGTCGAGTCCAAGGGAATCAGTTCGAGGTTCGCTGCCACACTGACCTCGCGGTAGGACGCGTTGTTAATGCTGTTACCGGCGCCCGCGTCATCTTGGGTTACGTACTGACCTTCGACAAAATAGACCGCCCCTGCATTGGAAGCAGGTGTCACATCGGCAGTGTCCACAAGGAGCCGTCCGCTGAGAGTCGTATAGCTGCCACCGTCCGGCTCCGAATGCGGCATGGGATATTCACCGGTGAAAGCGTTGACCTCAGACCGCGGTCCAAGGCGACTCTGACTGCCGTTGAGCGATGCCCAGTAGGGATCCGAACAACCGACACCCAGTTGCGCTCCACCATTTGGGGGGCTGATGCATGTGTCACAGGCGTTGCCGTTGATCGACACAAAACCATGTTTGAGCCAGCTCTGCCCCAATTGCTCCAAGCGCCCATCCTTGAGGCGGTAGAGGTTTTGCGCAATGACCGGGTGTTCATTGTTGCTGCTGATCCATGCGACCGGGTCGTCCCCCCGATTGCAACTCTCCGTGCCGACCGAATAGGCTGAAGTGTCACCGGATGCACCCCACCGGTAGGTGTCGAACAGATCAAACACAACAACGTCAGGACCAATAGCCCCCTCGACGTTCGTGGCATCCTCGGCAACTCCCTGGCCGGCGCAAACCAGGATCAGAGCCACTCCACAGAAGCCCCTGAAAAAGATACCCCGCACACCTTGTTTCGTCGTCATCAACATCCGCCTCCACTTGAACATTTACTCAATTCTGCAATGTTCAACACCGCGACCGCCGGCTTCATTCCACCAGCACCGTGACCACCGATAGTCCGGCGAGATTCTCCCGGGCCTCGACGTGCTCCGGGTTGATCTCGAGAGCCTTTTTAAACGCGCCCTTCGCCTGATCTACATCCCCCTCCATCGCGCAAGCAACACCGAAGTTGTAATGGAGATCCGCATTCCCCGGGTGACGAAGCAGTCCCCGCCGGAAGACCTCTCGAGCTCTGGAAACATCACCGACCGAACCTAAAAGCGAACCCAGGCTGATGAAGCCCTCCGACACCGCAGGGTCGAGCTCGACCGAACGGGCGAAGGCCATCACTGCTTCTCGAGGCCTCCCGACTCCGACCAACACTCGTCCGTGCAGCAGATGGACCTCGGAGGCCTTCGGCTGCACCTTGAGCGCCTGTTCGACTGATGCCAGCGCCACACCCGGCCGACCTTGAAGGAACGCAAACCATCCTGCTTTGAAATGGGACGTAGGATTGGAGACCAGACTCCAATGCTGCCCCCACTCGGTGTGATCACTACCCCGTTCAACCAGTTCGGTCTCCTCCCGGGCGTCGAGGGTCCTCCAACCAAGATCCAGAGCCGCAGCGCGGAACCTAGCGGTCTCGGCGAAGACCATCTCACTCCTGACCTCGTGAAATCGGACCAGAGCACTGTGAACCCAGAGCCCCGCCGCCACCACCATCACGAAAGCGAAAACCCAACCGGCTGAAGTCACGCGCCCATCTCGTTTGATCCGAGCGCCGCCGAACCTCAAATTTCGACGACCCGCCAACCGAATCGAGGTCAGGCTGAGGAATGCCAGGATTCCGCTCAGGCCCAGCGCCAAGAGAAAAGGAATCCGACCATAGAGGCCCCGAAAGGTAGCAAAGGCAAGTACGAATGCTGAAGCCAGAAGAACTTCCTCAACCCAACTGACATTCCAGGGCCGACCCGCCGGTGGTCCCTCCACGCGAACCTTCGCTCCAAGCGCCGGCCGGCCCAGACCTAAAAACAGGGCATCATTGGGACAGGCCGCTACACAATCCATGCATTTCATGCATCCGGAGTCCCGGACCATCTGAAAGTCCCTGACTTCCTCGTGCACCCGGACATTGGAGGTACACGCGGCGGTGCATCGGGCACATTGGTTGCAGTCGTCGTTGACACGGACCCTCAAGGGCGCCAACCGGTCCGCCGCCCCGAAGAGCGCGCCATAGGGGCAGGCGTAAGTGCAAAAGCCCTTGGCGCCCAGGACGTACACGATGGCGAAACCGCAGACGGCAATGGTCAAGCCACCTACAATCATCCCCGGCATCGAAGCCCAGAGGTTTGAGGTCGTCAAGGCCGTTGTCACCCGCGGGAAGACCCGTCCAACGCCCAGTCGATAGACGAAAGGCCACACAAACATGTAGAAGAAGGCGATGACCGGAACCCACCTGAGAAGCCGAGAACGCAACGGCTTTGGGGTGATCCCAACCTTGATCAGCAACCACCGGCAAAGATCCTGCATCGCGATGATGTGGCATCCCCAGCCGCAGAAAAAACGGCCGAACACTGCGGTGATCAGTGCCGCCCCCACCAGCAGGATCAGCCCAAGGTTGACGACACCGTGTTTCGAGAACTCCATCGCCTCCGACGGCTCGAGACCGGCGATCGTTTTCCCCGAACTGAGCCAATGTGCGATATGAGCCAGGATAAGGACGTGGACTCCGACCAGCACACCCGTGCGCCACCTCGAAGGTCTTTTCACGCGGAACTGGGGCGACCTTACCACCCCGATGTATTGCCGGACTCAAAGCCGTCAACGAAGATTGTCGAGGGACTTTCGAAGCGGGACACCGTGCCGCCAAACAGATCGGCCACGTAGACTTCTCCGTCCTCGTCCTCACCAAAAGAACTGATGCCGAGGTTGGTGTCCGCCCATAAGACCGACGACCAGACGGCCCCAGGAGTCGCAAACCAGATCTCGCCGGTGCAGTATTCACCGTAAATGTACGTGCCGTCCAAACCGGCGATGCCGTGACCCCGATAGGCGTAGCCGCCGGTGACCGAGCACCGCCCGTTCAGGTGTTGGTACTCCAGAATCGGATCGACATAGGAACCGGAACACCCGGCCGTGTTGTATTCGTGAGTTCCCTCGTAGCACCGCCAGCCGTAGTTCTCACCGCCTGGGCTTGAGGCCGGCTGGTGATCAATTTCTTCCCACATGTTTTGCCCAACGTCTCCGATGAACAGTTCCCCAGTACGACGGTCGAAACTGAAGCGCCACGGGTTGCGCATGCCGTAGGCCCAGATCTCGTCACATGCGCTGCCGTCCCCGATGAAAGGGTTGTCTGAGGGAATCGAATAGTTGGCCTCGAGCCCGCACCCGGTGATCACTCCACGGCCCTTTCGGGTCGCGCCGTCAACGTCGATGCGCAACATCTTGCCCAGCAACTGCGTACGATCCTGGGCCCGGTTATTCGGGTCGCCGCCCGAGCCCCCATCTCCCATTCCGATGTAAAGGTAGCCATCCGGGCCGAAATGAATGTCCCCGCCGTTGTGGTTGGAAAAATCCTGGTCGATCTCCAGGATCACGGTTTCCGCCAAATCAGCGATGTCGGAATTACCGGCAGAAACACTGTAACGGGCGATCCGGGTGCGATCGTCGACACCGCTGGTTGCATCGAAATCATAGGTGTAATTGACGTAGAAAAACCCGTTGTTCGAATAGTCGGGATGAAACGCCAATCCCAACAGGCCACGTTCTCCACCGCTGAGGACAGCCGAGCTGATATTGAGAAACGGCGTCGGCAACATCGCGGAACCATCCCAGATTCGAATGACCCCCCCCTGCTCGACGATGAACAGGCGACCGCTGGCGTCACCGGCATGGCGAACGGCCACCGGCGAACTCAATCCGGAAATCAAGGGCGTCAGGACCAAATCGTCCGGGGGCACTGCCCCTACCGGTCCCGCACAACCAAGAAGAACCACAAGAAAAGATCCGACTGGAAATAGACAACGCCACATCACTGACTCCAAGGCAAAGAATTTTCGACATTCTATCACTCTCTCAAGTACGCAAATGACACCGGCCATCAAGAAATCCGCCTTCATCCTTCCTCCTTCCTCCTGTATCCTGCCCTGCATGACCGAGACGATCTACCTCGACAACAACGCCACGACCCGGGTCGCTCCCGAGGTCCTCGATGCCATGAAGCCATTTCTGGATGAACTGTATTTCAACCCCTCGTCGGTCTATGAGGCGGCGAGAACACCGAGGGATGCCGTCTCAAAAGCGCGAAAGACGGTGGCCCAATCGTTGGGCGCCCGGTCAGACGAGATCCTCTTCACCGGCTGTGCGACCGAGAGCAACAACACCGCAATCTTCGGCACGATTGCCGCCAACCCGGGCCGCAGACACATCATCACGACCGGGGTAGAACACCCTGCCGTCTTTGAGGTCGCCGGAGAACTCAGACGCCGCGGTTTTGAGGTAGACTTTGTCCCGGTCGACCGCTCGGGGCGCCTGGACATGGGCGCCTACGTCCGTGCCCTTCGGCCCGACACCCTGCTGGTTTCGGCGATGCACGCCAACAACGAGACTGGAGCGGTCTTTCCTGTCGCCGATATCGCCCGGATCGCCAAGGAGACCGACCCCTCGGTCGTTGTGCACACCGATGCAACGCAGACCGCCGGCAAACTTCCGTTGGACCTCCGGAACGACCTCAAACATATCGATCTCTTATCCTTGTCCGGACACAAACTGCACGCCCCCAAGGGCATCGGCGCCCTATTCGTCCGTCGCGGCACCCCCTGCCGGCCCTTCATGCTGGGCGGCCACCAGGAAGACGGCCGGAGGGCCGGGACCGAGAACGTCGCCTTCATCGTCGGCTTGGCCCGTGCGTTGGAGTTGGCCGGCGAGCACCACGAACAGGACGAACAGAGAATTCGTAGCCTCAGGGACCGTCTGGAAGCCGCACTGTCCAAGGCCATCCCCTACTCCGAGGTCAACGGCGGTGAGGTCAAACGCCTCTCGAACACCCTCAACCTGGCAATCCATTTCATCGAAGGCGAGGGCATGCTCTACCAGCTCTCGGCCGAGGGCATCTGCGCCTCGTCAGGCTCGGCCTGCACCTCGGGTTCGCTGGAACCCTCCCACGTCTTGCGCGCGATGTCGGTCCCCTTCACCGCCGTCCATGGGTCCATCCGTTTTTCACTCTCGCGCTACACGACCGAAGCCGAGATTGACAGGGTCATCGAGGTCTTCCCGCCTATCGTCAACAACCTCAGACGTCTCTCTCCCTTCTGGGATGCAAAGACCAGCGCTCCGCGCCCAGAAGCCGAACCGCTGATGCATCAGACGGAAATGCCGGGATGACAAAGCTGTCTCATGACAGCTTTGGGGTCGAAGAGTCGAAGAGTCGAAGAGGTCGCTGCGGTCAGGCTCTCAGAGCGGAGGGAGGAATTTCATTACCGAGATTCGTCAGACGAGTTGAAGCTTTGGGTTCGCTCAACGCATGCGTTTTTTGGGTGAGTTGTGGGATAACGCCTGTTCCATGCCTGCAATTGTGCCATGACCGCCAAACCAACAAGAACGAACAGCCCTCAGAATCGCGCTCAGCCCATCCCATTCGAGAGCCAATTTCTTCACTGACTTTCAGACCACAGAATAGCAGATTGGAAAACCCGCCACTTTGCAGCGACCCCTTCGACCCCGTCCTACAGCCGTCCCCGAAGGGTCAAGGTGAAGGAACGACCCGGCGCGAGAACCGCATCTTCATCGGCGGAACCCAGATAGGTTCGGTCGAAGAGGTTCCGGCCGAGTAGCTGAAGTTGGATTTTCTCGGAGAATGCCCATCCTATCGCGCCGTCCAGCACGGCATAGCCGGGAATAATCTGCTCTGAGGGACCCGGGTCGTCGTGGCGGGCGAAGGCCGCACCCCGGATCATCCACCTGAGACCCTCCGGCTTCGAGTCCCGCAGAACCAGGGATACCCCGGGAGCGGGGATGTCATCGACCGGAGAACCGTCGTCCCGAACCTCACCATCCAGCCACCATGCCCCGAGGTGCAACGACAGGGAATCGGACAACGACCTTGCCGCCTCGAGTTCGATGCCGCGGATTTCACCCTCGCCACGATTACGGAAGAAGTAGTCGTCATCGATTTTGTACCTCTCCACCATGTCCCTGATCCGGTAAAGGTATGCGGAGCCGCCCACATTCCAGGTGCCGGAGCGATAACGCAGCGCCAGGTCAAACTGATTGGCAGTCTCCGGGTCAAGGCCGGGGTTTCCCGTGATGAATCCTCGGCCGGTCTCTCCCCGGTAGTAGCGATCGGACAGCAGGGGATCCCGAAATCCGCGCGCCAGCTGAAGGGTCAATTCCAGGTTGTCGACAAGTTCAATTCCAGCTCCGACATAACCTGAGACCGCTTCGTCCGAGGTCGAATGATCACCAAAATATCCACCTGAGTTTGATGTTCGAACCAAATCCAGGCGTAATCCACCGGAGAGCCGAACGGGTCCGAGGGATCCGTGGAGGGCAGCGAACAGGCCATAGTCCTGGTTCTCTGCATCTTTGATGGCCTTTTCGCTGAAGATCTCCTGCAACTGACCATCCGGCCCGGCTTCAAACCCGGTATTGAGTGACTCGAGGCCATACCTCGAGGTGATGTTGGCCCCCAGGACCAAGCGGGACGAGCCCAGTGAACGCTCCACCTCGAGCCGCATTTCCATATCGTTGGCACGCGTGTCCGACTGGGCCCGTTCGGTCGGTTGTGAACCGGGGTCCAGATCGTCCTTGTTCAAAACCAGTTGATAACGATCCCAGGCCACCGACACAGAGAGCCTCTTCCAGTCTCCAGACAACGGTTGTTCGAAGGCCAGGTTGAGCCGGTCAGAGTCCTCCAAAGGGTAAAAGCGCCGTTTGGTCTTCGACTCCGGGCTGGGCTTGCCGACATCCCGGGCCCTGTCGGAGCGCCATGACATACGAAGTACGCCTCGGCCGATCACACGCTGCCAGCCTGCCCGGATGCCCCACGTCTCCCATCGTGTATCAAAGACCTCACCCTCGGGACTGGAATAGTCCGAATAATCCCGAACGTGCGCGCCGAGGAGGAAGCCACCTCCAGCAAGGGGCATTTCGACATCTGCCGCGGCACCCCAGCCCGGCATGCCCTGGGCGCCCTCAAGGGCATAGCGCACTCCGATTCCATCGGGATAGGGCGAGGGCATCCGTGACCGTGCCCGGATGATCCCTCCAAAGGCATCCGATCCGTAGGCGACCGACCCCGGTCCTCGGATCACTTCGATCTCACCAAGCGTATCCGGATCCAGGAAGGTTGCCGACGCGCCTGCACGACGTTCGGTAACGACACGGCCGTCATCGAGGAGGATCAACGTCCGGTGCTTGGGCAGGCCTCGCAGGCTGGGCACGACCGAACGTCCCTCTCCCCCCCTGCCGGCCCCGGGCACAGTTGCCATGACATCACTCAAGGAGGTGGGAACCCTTTGGTCGAGTTCCTCCCTGCCGAGAATGGTCGCCACAGCCGCCGGAGGCAGTTCGAGGTCCGAGATGACCGCGCTGACCACTTCGACCGTGCCCCCGATCGCCCCTATGACCAGCGTCTGAGGCGGTTCCTCAGCCCACTCAACCAGCGTCATCGGCTTCAGGGCAACCCCGTCGGCACGCGCGACAATCAACACGACGGGCAAGTCCGGAGTTGGGTCGAGATCGACCAGACCCTGGCCATCGGCGATCCAACTGCCCGGAAGACCGACCACCGTTACGTGAGCGCCTGCCAGGGGCCTGCCGTTCGAACTGACAAGAACCAACTCGACGCCAAAGATCGAATGAACCATGCTGATCAGGAGTAATGAAAAAAAGACTGGGGTCAGGAACCTCTTCAAGAGTCCTCCGAACGCGAGACCATAGCACCGTAGTGGGCAATTCGTCGAACGAGGGCATGTGTAAGAGGTCGAACGAATTGCTTTGCCCCTCTGGGACGGTGAAAGGTCAAACGAGGGCATGGATCCCTTGACCCGCCCTGTCCATCGCGCTACGGTGTCATCGACATTTGGGATGGTCAAACCCGGAGACGGCGACAGCGGTGCAGATGCGCGTCGAAGCGATGATTTCCGGGCAGGGGAAGCCGGTGAGAATCCGGCGCGGCCCCCGCCACTGTAACCGGAGACGATGGGTTCTAGGAAAGAATGGGGAAACCCGTTCCGACCAACCACTGGATGGCGTAAACCTCTGGGTTGGCCACTGGGAAGGTGAACCTCTCGGTGTCGTGTGAAAGTACGACAGATCCGGGAGCCAGGAGACCTACCATCCCCCAACCGAAACGGGAGGTTTCACCGTGTCTGTACGCCGTCTTTTTTCTGTTCCCTGTCTTCTCGCCCTTTACCTCGCTTTGGGGCTCCCCAGTATCTCAATCGCCCAGGATTCAACTTTCTCTTCCGAGATTACCGTCACGGCCACCGGCACGGAGGAGGGCCTCGAAGACGTCCCCCTTCCGATCACGGTGATCACCGAAGAGGAAATGGAAAACGCACAGACCGAATCGGTCGCCGATATCCTCAGGAGGGTTCCCGGCCTCAACGTCGTTCAATCCAGCGGACCAGGTTCGGTGACCTCGGTCTTTACCCGGGGTACCGAAAGCGACCACACTCTCGTGATGATCGACGGCGTCCGCCTCAATTCCCCGTATTTCGGGGGCTTCGATTTCTCTCAGCTTGCCACCGCCGGCCTGGGCCGTATCGAAGTAGCCCGGGGACCCTACTCTGCCCTCTGGGGCGCCGATGCCGTCGGCGGTGTGATCAATTTGATCCCCGGAACGGGCACCGACGGATTCCGCGGCACCCTGACCGGCGAATGGGGCGGAGGTTCATGGGAACGCTATGAAGGAGCTATCACCTATGGATCAGAGGTTTTTGACCTGATGGCCTCCGGCCTTATGAGAGAGGGAGAGGGCGATCTGGACAACTCGGATTTCGACCTTCACCAGGGCCTGGTCAACGCCGGTCTGAAGTGGGGCGAGGGCAGCAGGATCTCTTTTCTCTACCACGAGGTCGATTCGGAACTGGGAATCCCCTTTTCGTCTCCCGGTACCATGACTCCCTTGCGCCGCCAGGAAACCAACCAACGAACCCTGGCAATCCCCCTCAAATGGGCAATCTCGAATCGTTGGTCATTGGAAGCGACGGTTTCCACCGTTGAGCGAAAACTGGACTTCTCCGATCCCGACGACCCCTGGGGCTTCACCTGGTCTCACACCGAGACCGAGACCACGCAGGCCCGCCTGGCATCCCATCACACCCTGGGAAATCACAGACTGTCCTGGGGCGCGGAATGGCGCGAGGACGAAGTGACCGACGGCTCGGTCTACGGCCCCAATCTGGAGGCGGCCAGCTACGACATGACCTCGCTCTTCGCCCAGGACGTCTGGCGCATGGGCAACGCCGTGACCCTGGTATTCGGGGCCAGATGGGACGACACAGAACAATGGGGCTCAGAGATTTCCCCACGAGCCAATCTGGGATGGAGGGTGTCCGGCACCCTGGAACTCCAGGCCGGATATGGCGAGGCCTACCGCCAGCCATCGGTTGGTGAACTCTTCTATCCCTTTTCCGGAAATGCCGACCTGCAGCCCGAAACCTCGGACAGCCTCGAAATCGGTCTGGTCTGGGGTGGGCAAAGCCAGACCTCACCGCGACTGCACTTCAGCGCCTTCTCAACCGGCATCGACAATATGATCGTGTTTGACTACGTCAACTACTCCCTCCAGAACATCGGCCGGGCCGAGATCAACGGCTTCGAGGCAGCGTTAGACGTCGTCCACTCCGATGCGCTGAACTCTCACATGCAGATCACATGGTTGGATACCTCCGACGGTTTCGGCAACGAACTGCTCAGACGTCCCGAATGGAGCGGCGCCTACACTCTGTCCGGAACCTTCCTGTCCTGGCTCAAGGGCTATGGAACCGTCAGGTATGTCGGCCACCGCTTCGATATCGATCCCCTGACCTTCGAGACAACACGAACAGACAATTTTATTACTGCCGACCTCGCGGTGGCCACTCAAATCTGGGACACCATCGAGTTGACCCTGCGAGCGACCAATCTGTTGGATGAGCACTACGAGGAGGTTCTCGGCTATCCCGCCCAGGGGCGCCGGATCATCGGTGGTGTTCGATTGGATTTTTGATGGTCGGCCTCGGGCGGGGATAACTCCCTCCCCTACAGGACCGCACCCTAAAGCGTAGGGGCGGGGTTTATCCCCGCCCGTTGCTGAAACAGACAAGGAATCTTGGGCAACCGGCTCGATTTCAGGGCTGGTCGCCTTCGGTTGTTTCAGAAATATTCCCAACTTCGTGTAACCCTTCCGATGTTCAGGACAAGAAATAACTGGAAAGGATGAAACCGGAAGAAAAAACTCTCGTATATGAGCAAGTGTTGCAATTTCGTAGAGACTGTGTTTCAATAACAATGTGGACCGGAAGAAAAGAAAAAAGAAGGAGAAACCCCATGAAAAAAACCCTGATCATCTGTGCTGTTGCCGTTCTGAGTCTTGGTGTCGCCGCTGGCGTTACCGCCCATTGCGGCAAAGAAGGCTGTGCAAAGAACAGTGAAACGACGAAGACGGCAGCTTCCGGTTGCGACAAGGCGGCGAAGACCAATGCCGAGGACGGATGCTGCCCCAAGGCCGCCGCAAAGGCCGCATACGACAAGAGCTATGAGGCGACCGGTTGTTCCAAGACCGCTCAGGCCTCAGCGAACGACGCCATGGCCAACTCTGCCTACAAAAACAGCTACGCCAAAACCGGTTGTGCCAAAACCGCGACCAAGGCCGCGTACGGCGCCGTTCACGATGCCACCAGTTGCTCGAAATCCGCAACCGCAGCAGCAACCCATGCCGCCAAGAAAGCCGCCTACGACTCGACCTACGCAGCAAAAGGCTGTTCCAAGTCCGCCGGCCACGCTGCTGACGAAGCGGCAAAGAGTGCTGAGGCCCTCTTGGCCTCCAACGCTGAAGCTACCGCGAACGACGCGGACGCTTCCTGACATAGTCTCCTCCTGACCCGGGCATTGTGTCCGGGTCCCCCCCCCCTTTCACCGGCGGCGCCCGGGCTTCACGGCCCGGGCGTTCGCCTGTGTGGCCATCATTGTCCGTGAAAAACAGAAACACAAATGAACCACGAAAACACGAAGAACACAAAGCGGAAAGTACTTTAAACAAAAAATCCCTTCGTGCTCTTTGTGTCTTTGTGGTTTAACGGTCTTCTTTCTTTTCCTCGAATCCCAGAAACTGATCGATCATCGGGGGGATGATTTCGAAGAAGGGGTTGTAGCGGAGGCGCATCAAGAGGCTCAATGGGACAACCAGCGCACCTTTTTCACCCCGTGGATCGATGCGCCCCAGCGGGAAGGGATCTCGCCAAACCGGACCGACACCGTATATCGGATCGTCCGCAGGGAAGGGCAAGGCGACGTGGGAAAGGGAATACACCCCTCTAGGCCACTCCATTTTGAGGTGGTCAATTTCAGGATTTCCCGGCGGCGAGCCTGCCCTAACGGTTCGAAGTTCAATCGCGGAGGTCTCGGGAGACCGATTGGTGACGATCACGATGTCGAAGGACCGCGGCCCCCCTTTTCCGACTGCACCCAATACCCGGCTTGCCTCCGGTGTGAGAAAAGCCTCACTTTGAGCTTCACGATCGACGTCAAAAAGTACCAACCGACTGCCATTGGCATCGAGGCGCAAAAAGAGGCGAGAAAGCGATGCTTCCGGGGGGACTGTGGCATCGACAACCGACTGAAAACTGAGAACCGGCGGAAGCTGGTTCAAGCGACTCTCCCGCTGCAATCGCTGCAGCTTCCTCTCGAGGTCACTCGTCAAACGGTAGATTTCCTCCCCTGCCCGGAGGGGAAAGGAGTTGAATTTGAAAGGATCGTACTCGGGAAGGATATCTGTCCACGCCAGTTTCTCCAGCCCCGGAAGGGCACTGACCAGACGCTGCCACCGGGCGAAGGCCGCGATGCGGCTGACGGCGAAAGCCGGAGAGAAAAACACAAGGCGCTGCGGCGCTGGAAGGTCCTCGTCACTCAGCGCATCCAGGGTGTAATCCAGGGCCAGTGCCGCACCGTTTGAGTATCCCACCAGGATCAGGGGTTGGGACGGCCCCAGCCGATCTCGAACTGCCTGCGCCCCCAACCGAACCGCAGCCCGCCAGTCCTCCATCCTGGAGGCAGTCAATCCTCCAGGGACTCCGCCATGGCCCGGCAACCGTAGTCCGACGCACACGACGCCTCGACTCTGGAGATGCTCGGCGACGGCATGAAGACTATAGGGCGAATCCGAAAGGCCATGGAGAAGGAGGGCCCCTGCAACCACTCGTTCCGGCTCGAGGCTGTAGGTTCGATTCCAATTCCGGGGAAGGGTATCGGGGTTGGTCGGACTTGTGGGGTCCAACCGCGACAGCATCGGCCAAGTATCGACCTCATTTTTCAGGGTGCCGGCAATGTCATCAAAGAGACCGTCTTCGAGCGCCATGTATTCCCTGAGATCGCTGATGTCTCCTGATCGATCTGCAGTGAACTCGGCCTCAGGCTGCAATCGGTGCCACACCTCCAAGTTGGCCTGGTTCCTGGCCATCAGGATGTAGGGACCCATAGATCCCAGCACAATCCCGACCGCCAGGGCCGCCCCGATGAGCACCAGGATCTTCCAGGTTGTCCTGCTCACGAGCGAACCTCCTGCAGCGGGTTTTCTCCCCGAGCGATCCTGTCGTAGTGCTCGCGAATCACAGCCTCGCCGTAGGTCCGTTCCAGCCGACGGACGACAAAATGCCCTCGGGCCATCGACTGAAAATGCCGGGCAAAAGCAACGTTGACGGCAGCCCCACCGATGGCGCCGATGACCGGAACGCCCTGGGCGACGATCTTCTCGGCGACGACCGTATTGAACCTCGAAGCAATTCCGGCCACCAGACGGGCAATGACCGGCGCCCCCTTCTCGACGGTGGTCCGCCGCGAGAGATACCGGGCCGCTTCGTTGACGGCCTGCGCCAAGGCGGTTCGCACGGCAAAGTAGCCGCTTTCGGCCGCATCGTCAGCCGCCGTGCGTCCCCCGAGGGCGAAGACCTCCAAACAGGCCAGCCGGGTCTCAATACTCCGGAGATCTTCACCTTCGCTTCGGGCCACATCCGCCACCGAACGCAGGATGATCGTAGTGGTCATCGGCAGTTCGACCGCCAACGATGCCAGGCCGAAGGCGCCTCCTGCAGCCCCAGCAGCTCCGGCCGCAACTCTGTGAAACCGGTCACGGGCCTTCCCCCGTCGAGAAGTACTCAAGGTTGACAGGGCCAGACTCAGGGCGGCCCGCAGAGCACGACGAGTCGCGCCGTCGATCGTTGAGCTCGCACCTGCAGGCAACTTGTCGAGGACGATGTCGATAGGCTTGCCCAGCACATCGCTAAGCCTGGCAACCAGGCCGGGGTTCTCGAGCAATGCGACCGCCCCTTGCAGGTCGTCCCAATCCTTCGAGCTCATCACCATCGGGGCCAGACCAGTTCCCTGACTTCCCTGCGGAACGCCTTCGCTGTCATTCATCATCCTTCGCCTTTCGATCCTGACGAGATTTCCTGAATTTCCGTTGCAAATCTCTCATTCTTCGATCCGTAGCTGGAAACCGCAGCCGTAGCTTGTGGAGATACCGTCGAGCCCAGTTATTTTCCCGTGACAAGACCCACAGCCCCAGGAGAATAAACAAAACCCCCTGCAGGATCGGGACGAATAAACCGATGATGCCCAACACCACCAGAAACCACCCGAGGACCAGGACAAAAATTCTGTTAATCGTCTCTTTCATCACCCCACCAAAATCTCGAACTCGGTCTGATGGTACCGCGAAAGGGCCTCGGCGACGATCGGCAGTTGCCCGTTGTCGCTCAGGTCCCGAGCCACTGACCGCGCCCAGACCACGACGTCGTGATGAATAACGGGATCAGCGAACCGAAAGTTCGACGGCCCCCACTGACGATTTCCTGCCAGTTCGCCCGGCCCGCGCATCTCCAGATCGGCCTCGGCCAGGGCAAAGCCGTCCGGCGTGTCGGCAAAGCGAGCCAGACGTTGTTTTGCCGCCTCCGAAGCTCCCTCCCCGACCATCACTACGCACCACGACTGCCTCATTCCCCGGCCCACACGTCCCCTCAGCTGGTGCAACTGGGAAAGTCCGAATCGCTCGGCACTCTCAATCACCATGACGGTGGCCTCCGGCACATCGATACCGACCTCGATCACCGTGGTTGCCAGGATGACCTGGACCTCCCCCGAACGAAAGGCCTGTAAAACGGCGTCCCTGTCGCCTGAGTCCATGCGTCCGTGCAGAACCTCGACACGAAGATCCGGCAATGCACGACGCACTTCCTCTGCGTACTCGGTCACCGCCCTCGCATCCAGGGACTCTGAGGCCTCGATCAGAGGGTAGACGACAAAGATACGTCCTCCGTTTTCAACCTCAGAACAAAGAAATCGATAGAGTTTCTCCCGAGCCCCATCATCTCGGATCTCCGTCCGGACGGGGCGCCTCCCCGGCGGCATCTCGTCGATGACCGACAGATCCAGATCCCCGTAGAGGGTCAGGGCCAAGGAGCGAGGGATCGGCGTCGCAGTCATCACCAATAGATGGGGCGACACACCCTTGCCCATCAACGCCTGACGCTGGACCGTCCCGAACCGGTGCTGCTCGTCGATGACCACCAGACCGAGGTTCGCGAGGTCGACAGCGTCCTGAATCAAGGCATGGGTTCCAACGACGAACGGACACGTAGCGTCCGCCAAGCCCGTCAGGATCTTCCGTCGCTGCGCGGTCCCCACCGACCCCGACAGCAACTCGGGTGTCCACGGCGTCTCCTGGAACAATCGCTCGAATCCGGCCCGATGCTGCTCGGCCAACAACTCGGTCGGCGCCATCATCAACACCTGGTGACCGTTCTCCAGGGCAATCAGCATCGCCATCGCTGCCACGACGGTCTTGCCGGACCCAACGTCACCCTGGAGCAATCGAGCCATCGCCGGTCCGGCCTCGAGGTCGGCAGCGATCTCCTTGAGCACGCGCCGTTGAGCATTGGTCAGTTGGAAGGGCAACATCGAGACCGCCCGCCGCCTGATGGCGTCATTGACCACACATCGTGGACCCGGATCAACCCGCCTTTGCTCTCGCCGCTGGGCCAGGCCCAGCGAAAAGGCCAGGAGCTCGTCAAAAGCCAACCGAAGGTGAGCGGGGCTGCGCCGCCCGACGAGCATTTCCACTCCGCGTTCATCGATGTCCGGCGCCGGTCGGTGGAGACTCCGGAGGGCAGTCCTTAAATCCGGAAGGTCCAAACCCCGTGCTACGGCTTTGGGCAGCGGATCCTGGAGATTTTCCAGGGCCGCCAGGGCCGCACGGATCAGCCGCCGGAGGAAAGGGCCACCTATCGATCCCAGGGTTGGATAGACCGAAACCAGTGTGCCGACCCATCGATCGCTGTCGTCCACAACTTCTACCTCGGGATTGATCATCTGCAACCCCCCCCGAGGTGCCGCCTTGGGAACACCAAACAGGACTATTGTCTCCGCCTGACTCAGCCGTTTTTCGATTCCCCTGGGATTGAACCAGATCACAGGCATTTGCCCTGTCGGATCCTCGAATACCGCCTCGAGGATGGTCAAACCTCTCCGACGAGCCCTCCGAGAAACCATACCCGTAACGCGCCCCCGGACGGCGATGGCCGATCCGTTTTCTTGGATCCCTTCGACAGAAACTATTCGGCGTCGATCCTCCCATCGCAGGGGAAGATGAAACAGCAGGTCACCAACGGTGTGAATCCCGACGGCTCCCAGTTGCCGGCTTCTTGCGTCACCGACTCCCTTAAGCCTGTCGACCGAATCTCCCGGCCTCAATCCACAATCATCAATCATTCGGCAGCTGAGGGTTCGTCCATTTCAAAACGACATTGAGTCGTGCCGAAGACGACGACATCGCCGACCTTGAGCGGGAAAGGACGTCCTGCGTTGAGACGCACGCCGTTGACGAAAGTCCCGTTCATCGCCGCAACATCCTCGACAACCGAGTAGGAGCCGTCCTCTTCTCGTAATACTCGAGCATGGCGCCTGGAAATCGATCTCTTGGTATCCACCTGCGTTAGGTCGACGTCCGGGTGGATCCCCGTCACCGGGTCAATCCGGCCCACCGTCGTCTCCCGTTGATCGGCGAGCGGGAAGATGGTTCCCGTGCCAACCTCGACCAGCCGGGCAGTCGGATCGAGCGCCGCCTTGGGACCGTCGGTCAATCCGGACTCCTCCAGATCAACCGAGTGGCCCAGTGCGTCCTCGAGCAAACGTGTTGTCTGTCGCAACCGGACCACCAGTTTTCGCATCATGCGTACGGCGATCTCGGGGTTGTGGCGCAGGATAAAGGAAAAAGCGCTTTGGTCGATCATCACCGCTTCGACGTCAGTCTTGGCAACGGCCGCAGCGGTCCGGGGCGTCTCTTCCTCCAGCATGCACATCTCGCCGAAGAAATCACCCTTCCCCAGTACCGCGAGTACCCGTTCCTCGGCACCCATCATCTTTCGGATCTCTACCTCACCGCTTTCGATCACGTACATCGCCAGGCCGAGGTCTCCTTCCCCGAAAATACGACTATTCTGAGGAAACCGGGTCCTCATCGGTTCCAGCGAATCGTGCGTCATATTTTGGCCGGCCGTCGTCCTGAATTTTGCCATCATGTCACTCCCTGATTCACGACCTCGTAAGTCTTCTAATATCAATGCTTTCAAGCACCCTATCATACCAGGGCTCTTGATTTGGGTCAAGAGCCCGTCGCGCTCCAAACCGGTTCGCCCGGACTCAATGACTTGAAGATCTCGGGCATCGGCTGACAATACATGATGAAGGCGGAAGGATGAAGGATAAAGGCGGAAGGATGAAAGATGGAACCGGTCCCCCTGTTCCCTGCTCCTTAGAAAACGCGATCGAAGGGGGCTGTAAGCCGGATCCTGTACCCCGAAGGGCGGCATCCATTCATCTGGACCAACCGTCGCCGGCAGCCTCAAGCGGCCAACCCGGGAACCTCCCCCGTCAGAAACGGAGGTCGAGGACAGGCGACCCTCGATTCCCCTATTAGGCCTTGCTCCGCATGGGGTTTACCATGCCCCTGCCGTCACCGGCAGAGCGGTGCGCTCTTACCGCACCCTTTCACCCTTACCTCCGGGCTTACCGAAGGCGGTCTACTCTCTGCGGCACTTTCCCTCGCGTTACCGCGGCCGGGCGTTACCCGGCATGCTGCCTGTCTGGAGTCCGGACTTTCCTCCCCCCGCTGACGCGGACGGCGGATGCCCGCCCCCTCCGATCGCAGGGGAAGCATAACCTATTCTTTCAACCCCAGCTTCTTGAGCTTCTTGAACAACCCGGCCCGACTGACACCCAGACGTCTTGCCGCCTCACTCTGATTACCACCACATGCGTCGAGAACGCCGGAGATAAACCACCGCTCAAAGTGGTCTCGGCCCTTGGCCAACGGCATCAGCAGCACCGCCTCAAGATCCAAGAAACCTACCGTGCCGGACGAGGGCGGCGCGGAACGGCGATCCACCCCGCCGACAATACGTCCTTCCCCACACGACGCCAGCACTGCCGCCAATGAGGCGACCAGAGCTCGAATGTCTCCGACTGCCGGAGCCGAACCACCATACCGAACGACCAGGCAGTGGCCGCCATCGACCGGCGCCACCAGAAAATCTTCATTGACCTCATGGAACCGTTTGATCCGCGTCGACTGGCGACCGCCGACATTGGCATTTCTTACAAGAGCCAACAGAGCCTCGCTGTTGGTCATCAGCGGGCCGAGGTCGCCTGCGCTCGAGACGACGGAAATACGCTCGTCGTCATCGCAGAACAACAAAAGAGACGCCTTCAATCCTAATGCCCGGCCGGCCCATCCGAGAGGTTCAGCAATAGCACAGTGCAACACGGCGTTTCCGGTTATTTCGAGCAACTCCACCAACTCCTCGACCGAAATCTGTATCCGGCGCTCGATTGTGTTGCTGTTGCTGCCCGACGATGCAGATTCTTGGTCACCACTGTCCACCGAAAATTCGTCAGAACCAGGTTCGACAATAATCAGCCGAGCGGAGGAAAGACTCAAGAGGTCTCCAGCACGAAACGCGGCCTCCTCAGACCTGTTTCCGTTAATGAACGATCCGTTCTTGCTCTTGAGATCTGTGAGATGAAACGTCCCGCCGCTGACCCTGAGAATGGCGTGATGGCGCGATACGTCTTGCTGATCGATGACGATGTCGTTATCGTCCCTGGCACCCAAGCGATAGCTTCGCCCATCCTCGAGCTCAAACCGCTGCTCGTCACCTTCTGGATCAAAATGAATCAGAACGAAACCGCTCATCGAAACTCCTCCAGTCGTCTACACCAACCGACAATAGCGCTGAACCCAACGAGATTGCCTCTTGAAGATTCTACGACAGTTGAGGGGAAGCTTCATCCTTCATCCTTCAGCCTTCCGCCCCCCCTCTCAGTCGGAATTCTGATCTGCAGGCACACGAAAAAGCCAACGACGGCTATTGCGCCCGCCAGCAGGAAGACCCACCGAAAACCGTAGGTCACCCAGATCCACCCAGAGAGGATCGGCAGGGTCATCGCCACTGCATGGTCGATCGTGATGCCCATCGAAATCGTGGGTGTGATTTCGGACGGATCGTCGACGATCTTCTTCAAATAGGTGGTTCGCGCAACCCGCAGGGCAAACAAGACACTGTCGAAGATATAGGCGCCGTACAGGGCGTAGAGATCCCACGGCGCAGCC
This sequence comes from Holophagae bacterium, assembly GCA_030618605.1. GTDB lineage: Bacteria > Acidobacteriota > Thermoanaerobaculia > Thermoanaerobaculales > Sulfomarinibacteraceae > DAOWGJ01. The sequence continues at coordinate 23,546 of JAUXDC010000002.1, forward strand.
AAAAGGTCTGAAGCGAACGCATAGGTCAGACAGACCCCGAGCAGCAACAACTCATCGACGGACAACACAACCCTTTCGCCCAGCCAATCAATGACATCGCCCAACAGCGGTCGCACGATGACACCGATCGTGGCGGCAATGAAGTAGAGGAGGGCGATGGTGGCGACGGGAACGCCATGATTCTCCACCAGAACCCAGACCCCAAAGGCCAGAAAAATCTGCTTCCGAACGCCGAATAGCGCGGATATCGCATAAAAGATGCCGTATTTCTTCTTGAACACCAAGCGCCGAGACCGAGGCTCAGCCTGCCCCACTGTCAATCTCAGATAGAACATGCCCGCCGCCAGCGCCGAGCAGGCCGCCAAGGCGTAAAACAGATCAAAACGGTCGCCAACCACCTGCGCCAACCAGAAGACCGTACCAACCCCGACGATCGTGCCCAGATTCCGGGCGCCTCCGAACTGCCCCAGACGTTTGCCCTCCTGCCCTCCTCGGGCCAATCGCAAACCGATCGGGCCCTCAACGGCGAAGATAATGTGGTCACCCATCGACCAGATCAGGATGAATACGACCAACGGCACGGTAGAGGGAGCGAGAAAACCCAACCCAAACGCTCCCACGGCGGTCAAGACCATCGCCATCGCCGCCATCCGTGTCTCCCTCATCACGGTCAGGAGACCCCCGACGACCAACATGATGAAGAAACCGGGCAATTCTCGCGGAAACTCCAACCAACCCCGAGCCTCGGCGCCGAGGTGATGAACTTCAGCCAGGTAGTTGTTCAACGTCGCCAGAAAGATTCCCGAGGCGGCGCCGAAAAATACCGTGGCGCCCAGAGCGCGCTTGAGATCAGGAGACGCGGAACGAAATCTACCAAATGCCATGACAGGTCAGTGTAACGGAGAACGCCGTTCATCCTTCACACTACACAATTCACACTTCACACTTCACCCTTCATCCTTCATCCTTTACAATACCCTCCGCCGCTTCTGCGGCTATGGAGGACGACATGAAGACTGCCACAATTTCCCAAGCAGACCTCGAAACCTGGGCCGGCTTCCTGCTGGACCATTCGTTGGGCGGCATCACATCGGCTGATCGGGTCATGATCAAGGGTGAACGAATCTGCTGGCCGTTGATGGAGGTCCTTGAGCGACGAGTGATTGAGAGCGGCGCCACGCCGGACGTGTTGTTGGTGCCGCCGAATAATGACCGCGGGCGAGTGTGGTCGTCAACGATGGGCCGTTCCGGAAATCCTGAGCAGATCGCAGCGGTTCCCGCGTGGCTCAAGGATCGGTACGAGAACATGACCAAATACGTCGAAATCCTGGGCGCCGAGGACCCGACGCAGTACATGGGCCTGACACCCGACCAACTCGGAAACCTCGCGGGGGCTGACCGCCGATTTGGCGACATCAGGCTCTCAAAGTCCTGGGTCATTACGTTGTTCCCCACAGAGGGCATGGCCAAGACCGAAGGCATGGACCTCGATGACTACGCGGATTTCATCGTTCGCGCCTCGACTGCCGATCCTATGCCGCTCAAGTCTGCCGAGGAAAAGCTGGCGCCGCTATTCGACGCCGGGCGCTCGGTCACCATCGTGACCCAACACCCGATTGACAACCGCGAATTGGTGCTCGAATTGGACATCACCCCTTCCCGCGGCGTGATGTCGTTCGGCCTCAGGAATTTCCCCGACGGTGAGGTCTTCACCTCTCCGGACGCCTCCAAAACCACCGGCGAGATCTTCGTCGACCTGCCGATCAACTCTGGTGGCAACGACATCGAGGGCATCTTCCTTCGCTTCGAGCACGGTCGAATCGTCGAATACAAGGCCGAAACAGGCCACGAGCACCTGGCGGCCATCATCGAGACCGATGACGGGTCCCACCGCCTGGGCGAAGTGGCGCTGGGCATGAATCCAGGACTGGACAAAGTCCTAAAACATCCTTTGTTCGTCGAAAAAGTCGGCGGAACCCTCCATGTCGCCATCGGAGCGAGTTACGAGGACTGTTACGTTACCGATGCCTCGTCGGACGAAGGCCGGCAACGGTTGATCGAGTTGGAAAAAGCCGGCATTCTCAACCGCTCGGCACAACACGTGGATATCGTGACCGATTTCAGGCCGGGAGGCTGTGGGCGATCAGTCCACATTGACGACCGTCGCATGGTCATTCGTAACGGGTACTGGACACCCGAGTGACAGCACCCGTACCTTGAGTGTGCAGGGCGTTGAATCAGCGCCTCAGTTGATCGAAGGAGAACGAGAAAGAAATGAGTGACGAAAACCACAACACCGGGGAACTCCGCCCAATCGAGGAAATCACCCCGCCGACCATATACAAAGAGCTCAACCGGGGCGTCCTGGGTCAGAGCACCGCACTGCGATACGTCTCGGTGGCAATCTTCAAACACACGACGGGAAAGGTCCCCGGGAATATCCTGTTGATCGGAAACTCCGGCACGGGCAAGACGACAATCATGAACAACATCCAGCGCCTCTACCATGACGTGCCGGAATACGACTCCTTTCGAGCGATGACCATCATCAACGCAAACCTTCTGGTCGACTCCGAACGGATGGAGTTCCAGCCCAGCCGCCTGATGGCCGCCGTCGAGCAGCGTGCTCGAGCACTGACTGGAGAAAAACCCACCCCCGAAGCCCTGAAGGCCGCCATGGAAAGGGCAACGATCTGTATCGACGAGATTGACAAGATGTCGTCTGTAGTCGCCGGCAAACCCAACGCTATCGGCGTGGTGCTGCAGCAGGGTCTGCTGACCCTGATGGAGGGCGAGATGGTCGCCCACACCACCTACGTCTGGGTCGACGGCGAAGAGGTGCAGATGGTCCTCTCGATCGATACCCGCCACATGATGTTCATCTGCGGCGGCGCTTTCGAAACCCTGTACGACCAGGTGTACCTTCGGGTCGCCAATCCCTCCAGCGGCGAGAAGATGAAGAGCCAGGCTATTCACACCGCCGACGGACAGGTCCGAATCGAGACCAGGTTTTCTCTCACTGACTTCCTCAAGCCCGAAGACCTCTTTGAGTACGGCATGGTGCCCCAGTTCATGGCGCGGTTTGACAACGTCGTACTGCTGAGGGACCTGGACACACCGATCCTCAAGGAGATTCTTCTCAAGTCGGTTGACTCACCATTTCGTCGATCCAAGAATTTTTTCGAAGTCCTGGGTATCAACCTGGAGATCGATGACCTCGCGGCGGCTCTGATCGCGGAATCCGCCGAAAAGAACATTCGTACAGGCGCCCGCGCACTGCGGACGATTTTCGGGAAGATCATCAACAGGCTGGAGTTTGACCCATGGTCTCACCAGGGTATCGAAGAACTGGCCGACGGAGGCCACCGGCTCCTTATCACTCCCGATATGGTGCGTCGGATTACCGGCTAACTTTACTTCCCCGGGGGGGATGTGTAGAATTCCGCGCAACGGTTACGCATCGTTGCGGGACCTACGGACGGTGGGCGGATCCCACCACAAGCCCGTCACCTTTTTCAAGGAAGGCGGGAGCGAGCCGGCAGAATTCCAAAGCCGGGAAGTGAGAGTTGAGATGTCGAAGAAATTGTTTGTAGGGAATTTGAGTTGGGGCGTCGATCGTGACAGCCTGTACCAGGCTTTCGAGTCGTTTGGGGAGATCGAGGATGCCCGCGTTATCACTGATCGCGACACCGGCCGGTCCCGTGGCTTTGGCTTTGTCACCTTTGTCGAAGATGAAGCCGGCACAAAGGCCATGGAAGAGATGAACGGGAAAGATATCGATGGTCGTCCCCTTCGGGTCAACGAGGCCATGGAACGCCAAGAGCGAGCCCCTCGCCGCGACAGCTGGTAAGAGGAGACAACAACAGTCATCACGCCCCCTCCGAGGAGGGGGCGTTGATTTATTGAGAGCTATCAGTTCAAGACAAACCCCAGAATCGAGTAGAAGCGTTGCACCCAGACATGCCTCCTGACCCTGAATCCCTGAGTTCGCGAACGGCGGGACTGATTCTTGCGGGGGGAGCAGGGCGCCGGTTCGGGGAGCCCAAGGCCTTCGCTCACCTTCCTAACGGCCGAACCTTCCTGGATGCCTGTGCCGAGGTTATGTTCCGAGGTGGACTGGCACCTCTTGCCGCCACCCTACCTCCGGACGTCACCGGGACAATACCCACTTGTGTACAACCCCTCCGACTCCCCACGGCCGACCTGGACATGTTTGCCTCCATTAAAATTGGGCTCCAGCACCTGGTCAAGGACCTGAGCTGGCGCCGACTCATCCTCCTCCCGGTTGATCATCCGCTAATTAACGCCGCCACGATCACGACTCTGGCGGCCCAGGACCACCCGGCTGCAATCCCAACCCTTGATGGACGGCACGGACACCCCATCATGATCATGCGATCCATCGCTGAGGCCGTTGCCGAGGGGCGCCTCCCCGGACCAACACTCAGGGAGATCCTTCGGGCCGCGCCCGCCCACGATGTTCCGGTGGACGACAGCGGTATTCGGGCCAACTGCAACACTCCACAAACACTGAAGGAAGCGTGGAGTGCTCTCAATGGATGACGGCCAAATCGGCACATCCCAAACCCCGGGTGAGGGAGGCGTCTCAGCCGGAAATCCTGCACTGCGCACTGGACCCATTCTCTTGGATGCACGTAACCAACGTAGTTCGAATCTTTTAAAGACACACCGACACCAGTTTCACTTGCCTGGTGACGGACCTCTTTGGCAACACCGGATCCGCCGCCAAATCTGGCAGGATTATTGCTGGATAACCGAAGGTTGAATGCGCAGAGACCGCAACATCTTCCATTGGGCGCTGATCGCCTCCCTCCTCCTTCACCTGGTTGTGATTTTTATGATTGTGCCTGGGGTCGGGAACATCTGGCCCCAGGCTGTGGAACCCGTCGTGCAGATTCAGCAACCTGAAACGGAATCCCAGCCGCTGCAGTTTGAGTTCGTCGACCTCGCCGAAGACCGAGAAGAGGAACCGGAAGACCCCGAAAAGGCCCTGCTTTCGGACATGGACCGTCGTGCCCATGGGGGCGAGGGAGAGGCTTCAACGAGCCCTTCATCCCAGGGAAATACCCCTCAGCTGGTCCAGGCCGACGGCGGCCAGACCTTCAACGCGGGTGCACCGCCCCAGCAGGCGGGCCCTCCTGCTGAGGTTCCACAGCCTCAAGAGGAACAACCGGATCAACAGCAAATGGAGCCTCAAACCGAGGTCGTACCGCAGCCCGAGGGCGCCGGAGAGGTCGACGAAGTGGTCCCCACACCCCGTGCCCAGACACCGAGGATTCGACTACCGCCTCCAGGCGTTTGGGCCCTGCCTCCCGATATCGGCGGCATCAGAGAGAACCCGGACCGCCGTGGCGGCGGCGTTGATACCGGAGGTTTGAGTTTCGACACCCAGTGGTATGACTGGGGACCCTACGCCAAGATGATGCTGGCCAAGATTCGCCGAAATTGGGACATCCCGGCTATTGCGCGAATGGGCGTTACGGGCGCGGTGCGTATCCGGTTTTTCATCGAACGCGACGGCACCGTCACCGGCCTCCAGATCACCGACGAAAGCGGCAAACCACCTATGGATTTCGCCGCCCGCGATGCCATCCTCGACTCCTCGGCTTTCAGACCCCTGCCTGCCGATCTTTTAGGCGTCACCCGAGAGGGCGTCACCATTACATTTTTCTACAATAGGAGACCGCCTGAGCGAGGCGGTCGATAACGGGAGTACTCATGACTCATATTCTCAGCATCCTCTCTTCCGGCGGGCTCGTGATGATCCCCCTTGGCCTGCTATCACTGGTTGCAATGGCCATCGTCATCGAGCGTTTCTGGATGCTTCGTGCATCCAGATACATGCAGCCGACGACGGTGGCAACCCTCAACGAACTCTTGGCGGGAGGACAATTCAAGCAGGCCGTCGACTACTGCCGACGAAATCCAGGGCCCTATGCCGATCTGGTCGCCACCCTGGTCGAAAACCGCCCCGCTCCTTATGACGAACTCAAACAGATCATGGAAGACACCGCACGCCACCGGCTCCATAATCTCCAGCGGGGACTGGCTGCCTTGGGCACAATCGTCGCGGGGGCCCCACTCCTGGGGCTTTTGGGAACCGTTGTCGGCATGATCAAGATCTTCGCCGTCGTGGCCACGGCCGGGTCCCAGGTCACCGAAGCTCTGTCTCTTGGCATTTCGGAGGCCCTGGTCACAACCGCCAGCGGTCTGATCATCGCCATTCCGGCCCTTTTTGCTCACAGCTTCCTCGAGGCCCGCGCCGGCGCCATCATCTCGGAGATGGAGATCCGGCTGATCGACCTGCTCCACTTCGTGCGACGTTCCGATAAAGAGAGTGACGACGAGGCCGCGGCGTGAAACTGCTGAACCTCAAACCGCGTCGCCCCGAGATCCAGATGTCGCCGTTGATCGACGTCATTTTTCTGCTGCTGATCTTCTACGCCGTGACGACCCAATTCGTCACCGATCAACGGCTCAAGCTGGATCTCCCCGATGCCAAGACCGCCGAGGAAGTCGGCAGGACTCGGGAAGAGCGTCCCCCCATCGTCAAGATCGCCCGGGACGGAAGTATCTGGATCGATGACATCGAAATCTCGGAAGAAGACCTCGAGGCGCAGCTCACCGAACTGGTCCAGAGCCGCCCCGAGCAGACCGTCATCCTCAAGGGCGACGAGGGCGCCGATTACGGCGTCGTGGTTCATGTCCTCGACATCGCTCGGTCGGTTGGCGCCAAAAGCATCCAGATGTCGGCAGATAAGCCGCCGAAGGAGTAGCTCGGCGAAGCCGAGCGGCCCCGCCAAGAGCTGTTAGCCGTTAGCTTTTAGCCCGAGCAGCAAGTGAGGCGATTCAAGAGCTGAATAACCTCGTTGAAACTGGCGACCCGGAAGATCAAACTGGGAACTGATGGGTGTTGCAAATAGCTAACCGCTAAAAGCTAAAAGCTCTCTAAAGCGGCGCAACACCGCCCGAGGACTGATGCTCCAACCACAGGCCGGAAAAGACGTTGAGAAACCGGAAGTGGGAGCGATAGACCTGTTCCAACAGTTCAGTGTCCCCCTGAAAGAGCATGTCGTCGATAAACCACCGGAAACGCCGGTCCACCTCTCTGGCCCTCTCGAGGCTCTGAGCCGACTGTTCCAGGACTTCCAGGACCTTGTCGGCATGGCCGGCGTCCCTGAGTCGACCGATTTCCGACAGTTCCTCTTCCATCTTGACTCGTAATGCGGCCGAAGTCAGAAAGAACGCCTGCAACTCCCAGGGCAGGGTTCCGATCTGGCCCCTCATTTCCATCATCTTTCGATAGGTGGCCGCCTCCCATGCTTCCAACTTGAGGTGGAGGAGTTCCTTTGCGCTCGATGCCTGATCGATACCGTGTTCCCAACTGACCAATTCCAGGCCGAAGAGAATCTTGTGGAGAGAGGTCGCCAGTAATGCATCGGACGGCAAGAGGTCGATCAAACTGGGTTCGTCCTCCATCGGCCCCAACCCTTCAATCTCATCAGGCTCTTCCTCAATCGCCTGAGGAGGACCGAAAGGGCCGAGTTCCGACGTCACCCCCCCGGGGGTTGCAACCGATGCCCTTTCAGGCTCAACAACCGGCTCCGAGGTCGGCTCGGGATCGAGAAACACCTCCGGAGGGGCCTCGGTCACCGGAGGGCTGATCACCTCGATCTCATCCTGAGCGTCACCGAGTATTGCCGCCGGCTCTTCACCGGCCGCCGCCGGTTTTGCCTGGGGCGCCCTGCGAGGCTCAAAGGAATCAAGCACCGTCTGCATTGATTCCCTGAGGGCTGCAATGTCTTCTTTCTTGACGTTGTTGTCACGCCTCTTGGCGTCAAAAGTCTCGCGAGACGTTCGGAAGATCTCAAGCTGTCGTCTCAACTCCTCGTGCGCCACGCCTGGATTGCGCTCGAGGTATCTCTCGATCTCGAACACCTTGTTGGTATCCTCGAGGATCTTGGCCTCTTCCTCGAGATAGAGCGCCAGAAACTGGTTTTTTAATTCGATGTTGGTCTCAACGATTTCGATCAACAAAGTAGGGTACAGCCCGACCTTTCCCAGTCTTTCCTTGAGTTCTCGATATCGATCGATGACACGGGAATGCAGCAGGCCCTGGAAGTCCGGAATTGCCTGAACCTCCTCGCGCAGGTCTTTGATCAATCCGATCAGTGTGCGTTCCTCACCAGGGGTCGGCGCCGGAACAGCAGCAATCTCAGCCAGTCGTTCGAAGCTGGTCCGCAACTCAACCCGATCCCGCAACCTATCCGGTCCACCGTCCGAAGAACTCCCGGCCAATCTGGTCAACAAGATATCCAGCTTGTCAAAGTTGTCCCGACTCGGGGTCGGTTCCATAATATAGAACTTGACCAGGGCGAAGAGGATCTTCTCATCCTGATTCTTCAGGTGATCAAAAAACTTTCGCAGTAACGAGGGCGAAAACTCCGCTTCCAATTTTGAGAGTTCGTGGTGGATGCGATCCAGCTCCCGATCGAGTTTTTCAAATTCCTGGATTATGGAGGCTTCGGCATCGGTCCCTACGCCAACCTTGGGCAACAATGCCTGCACATCGCGGTACAGAGCCTGAAAATCGAAGTCGTACGGCAGGGTTCCCCGCCCCTGGTGCTTGTACACACCACCAAGGAACTGGTAGAACGTCCAGAGCGATCTGAACCGATCAGAGAGGCCGGTATATCGCAAACTCAATTCGGTGCCCCGACTTTCCATGTATCGAGAAGGATACACTGAGCAGGGCAACAGGACAAATCAGGAGGTCTCAATGCTGGGCAGAGTCGTCATCAGCCAGGAAGAAATTGCCGAAATGGTCGATCGAATAGCCGCCGAGATCAGTGCGGAAATCGAAGGTCGATCTCCGGTTTTTATCGGTGTCCTCAAAGGATGCGTCTTTTTTTTCACCGATCTGGTTCAACGAATCAAGAAGCCGCTGGAGGTTGACTTCATCCAGGTCTCTTCCTACGGGGCCGGGACCACCTCGTCCGGAACCGTCGTCCTTGTCAAAGACATCACCGCAGACGTCAGGGACCGGGACGTTTACCTGGTCGAGGACATCATCGATACGGGCATCACCCTCAACGATGTCGCCGCAATGATCCGAGCCCGCCATCCCCGGTCCGTTCGGATCGTCAGTCTGCTGTCCAAACCCTCCCGGCGAAAGGTAGATGTCGATGTTGCCCACCTGGGTACGGAAATCGAGGACGTCTTCGTCGTGGGCTACGGACTCGATTATGCCGAGGAATACCGAAATCTACCTCAGATTTACGAGTTGATCCCTGAGGGTTAACCTAAGGCAATTGAACCGCCACGGGCCCGGATAGTTTCCAGTTTCCAGTTTCCAGTTTCGGACTGTTCCCTTCCCGTTCCGGCTGTGCCGGGTTATCATACCGCCGCATCGGGAGGGTATCGCATGGATCCGAGTCGCTATCGAATCTTGATACGGGGTGGAGGCGAGTTGGCCTCGGCCACGGCTCACCATCTGTTCCGGGAAGGTTTTACCAGGATTCTGATCCTCGAACGGCGTTTCCCTAAGGCTGTCCGCAGGTCAGTGTGCTTTTCGGAGGCAATTCTGGACGGACACGCCACGGTTGACGGCGTCACAGTTGTTCACGTCCGGACCCTGGAAGGGGTTGAGGAGGCGCATCGGAAGGGCACGATAGGGATCATGGCGGCCAATTTGGAGAAAGTTATCGAGCAGTGGCGGCCCGACGTGTTTATCGAAGCTACGATGCTCAGGCAGAACTGGGGATTGCAGCGCTCGATGGCGCCCGTCGTCATCGCGCTGGGCCCGGGATATACGGCGGGAAAAGACTGCCACGCGGTCGTCGACACGGTCAGGGGCCCAGGGGTCGGGTCAGTCCTCGAGGATACCGGTGAAAATCTGGAGAGCCGACCTCCCGCAGATATCATGGGTTTTACGGACGAGCGTTCGCTCAAGGCTGTTCGCGACGGCATCTTTTTCACACAACTCAAGATCGGAGACGAAGTGGAACGTGGCGAGCGGGTCGGAACGGTCGTATCTGTCTTCGGCATCGAAGATTATCGACGTGGGGTTCCGATTGATGCCTCCTACACCGTCACCGCCAGAATCGGCGGCGTGATCCGAGGCCTGTTGAGAGACGGGGTGCCAGTCAAGAAGGGCGACCGCATCGGTGACGTCGACCCCCGGGGTTTCACCGATGACCTCGACCATCTGTCGGACAAATCCAGACGCGTCGCCGAGGGCGTCCACGAGGCTCTGGTCGATATGGCCCACCACCTTTCACCAGTTACCTCACCCCGGTAAATGATTTGAAGGGGTGAGGGGTTAGGGGTCAGGAGATGCGGGACGGCAAACTCGGACGCGGAGCCCCTCAGTCCATCGGGCCCAGATAATGGCACCTGGATGTCTCCGTACCGCACGAAGGATCGCATGGAAAATGCGCCCTCCGGCTCTGGCGCTCGGCGGCGGAGGCACACGTGGTTTCGCCCATATTGGTGTCCTCCAGGAATTGGATCGACACTCGCTCCCCATCCGTTCAATAACCGGTACCAGCATGGGTGCCATCGTTGGAGCTATGTACGCATGTCTGGGTTCCGGCGACGCGGTGAGAGAAAAGTGGCGTGAGGCCCTCGCCCGTGACCTCCTCCCAAGTCCGCCACAATCTTCCCGTTCTCGCAGCACTGAAGTGCAGGAACACCCTCTCCTGCAGGCCGCCCGCCGGTTTCGGAATCGACTGGTCGTTTCCTTTGCCCTCCACCAGCCATCGATGCTGGAAGGCACGTCGATCGCCGAGGCCGTTGAGTTTCTCCTGCCGGACGTCCAAATCGAAGATCTTCCCATCCGGTTTTCGGCCGTCGCCGTCGACCTTGATACTGGGGAGAGCGTCACTCTCGACGCCGGTCCCTTGAGGACTGCAGTCAAAGCCTCCGGGGCCATTCCAGGAGTCCTCCCCGCCGTCGAAATCGACGGCCGCCAACTGGTGGACGGTGGAGTGGTTTCGGAAATCCCCGTCCGCGAGGCACACGGGGCGTACCGACCTGTCTTTGCAGTCGATGTATCGATGGACCTCGGCAAGCGATCCGACAGCGACATCGCGCTGAACACGATGATGAGAACCCAAACGATGACTGCCGCCATTGTCAGGCAGGACCAGCTCCGTGGCGCCCGTTGGGTCCTGAAACCTGAAGTCGGCCACGCAACCTGGTCCGACTGGGACCTCTTCGAGGAGATGGTGGAAACCGGCGCAGAGGCAATGCGGGCGTGGTTGGGGATACTCGATGCTCGATACTCGATACTCGATATTTGATACTTGATCCTGTAAGAGTCGCAGGGGGCATACCGCTGCGGCCCCTGGAATGACACCCTATAATCAATCCGTGACGATCAGACGAACCATCCTGTTGGTCCTCGGGATCATCGCGGCCCTCGTGGTTGCAGGCATTGCCATCCTGCACCTCTCGTCGTTCCAACGCGGCGTTGCGGAGCGAGTGACGACAGCAATCGAATCGAAGACGTGTCTCTCAGTTGATTTTCAGTCTTTTGACTATCGCCTGTGGCCCGCAACTCTTGAAGTCCGGGGCATCAGCATTTCGGATCCTCTAGGCCGGTCGCTGACAATTGAGGCCGTCGACGCTTCCTGGGCGTGGTCCCAGTTGATCGGCGGCACGCCTCGGATTCACCACTTGGCTCTCGAAGGACTCAATGCGGACGCCTTCGCCTTGCCGATGCCCTGTCCCAACGATGACGACGGAGGCCCGGAGGCGGGCCCATGGAACGCCCTGGCCATTGACGATCTGACCATCAGCCGAGCCAGGGTCTCTGGGGAGAGTCCCGATTTGGCATTCTCCTGGACGGGCCTCGAGGCCCAGGCGATGTTGGTCGATCAAAAACTCGGTCTTCGATTGACTGCCGACAGTCTCCATCTTGATCGAAAAGAAAGGAATCTATTTGTCGGCCCCCTCGAACTCGAACTCCAGGGCTCGGCGAAGTCCATCGAGCTGAGAACCCTGAAAATTTCCAACGGACCCATTCAATGCGAAGCGACCGGGTCGGCCGCCGGCAACGGTCGGGAGGCGACGGCTCATGTTTCGGCAACGGTGGGCCTCTCAGAGGTCCTCCATTGGTGGGATCCCTCCCTTGCAGCCCTCGTCAATCCGGAGGGCCCCCTTGGTGTGGTCGCAGATATCGGCTGGAAAGCGGATTCCGGCCTTCGGGCCACAGCACGACTCGACGGCCGGCCCATCGGCCTGGCCGGTTACACATTCAGCCGGCTGGAGGCAACATATTTGAATGGCCGCCTGACCGCTGAGGCCGCCGATCCCTCATGGGGTCTGGTCAAGGTGGAATCGGCTGCCGATGGCTTTCTCGAAGTCAACGCCGTGTTGGATGGTGCGATACCCGCACCGGCCCTCAGGCTGGCGCATATCGAGTTACCGGAGGGCATTCCTGCAGACGGAGAGATTTCAGGAGATCTCCACGTCCGATTCCCTCTTCCGCTCCAGATCGACCGGATGACGGGCTTGGCCGACCTCGAGGCCCAATGGAAAGGCGGCAGTGCCCACCTCAAGGGAAGCGCGGACCACGGGATTGTGATCGACCGGGCAGACGTCGATATCTTCGGAGCCACCGCTGAGGCGTCAGGGACCGTCTCCTTCGACGGAAATATCAAACTGACGGGCACGGTCACGGTCCCGGAACCCGGAGAAACCATAGCCCACCTGTCGACTCTCCTCCCTGAAGTCGGGAACCCGGCCGTCGGTGGAGGTCCGTTGATTGCCGGCGTGACTCTATCGGGCACCGCGGCGGCACCGAGGATTGATGCCGAGATCCACTGGGACTCACCCGAGATCCAGGGTCACCAGCTCGAAAACGCCTTCGCCACCTTTCAGGGCACTGCCGATGACATCGACTGGACCACGATGCTCGAAGCCGATAGTGTTCGGCTCAATGCCCAAGGCAGGGCCTCAATCCGATCCGCCACGGCGGCGGGAGATTGGCAGTTGCAGGCTCCGGACCTCGGCGCCCTCCAGCACACCATCGTCATGGCCGATCAATCGGAGATTGCCGGATCGATCACCGGTAACGGCAACTTCAGCGTCGACACGACCGGCTGGCGGGCTTCTGCTCTCCTTGAGGGCCACGAGATCCAGGCCCAAGGCGTCACCATCCCCCATCTGATGCTTGAAGCCGAGGCAGACCCCAACTGCGTCTCAATCGACACCCTTGCGGCCGAGGTCCTCGGGGGACACATCGAGGGCTCAGGAACCGTGTGTCCCGCCGGTCTCGACGGCGAGGTCAAGGCGACAATGCAATGGTCCAGCCTGGACCCCTCTCAGATTCTCGACACCCTTCCCGAGGCCGCACGGGGACTGATCAGCGGCCGGTTCGACATCAAAGGCCCACTCTCAGACCCGGCCGGGTCAGCCCTGCTCTCATGGGAAACGACAACCGATGAAGCTCCGCTGGAAAGAGCCGGTGTTCAGGCTCACCTCGAGCACGGCTTGATTACGGTAGTCTCCGACCGGCTCGAGAGCATTTCCGGGCCCTTGACCCTGCGAGCCGATCTGCCGATGGGCAATGTCCCCAGACCTGGGGGACTCTTTCCGACTGCCCCATCCGGACCGTGGCGGGTCACTCTCAGCGGCCATGACCTCGCGCTGGCACCCCTCCTCGCCCATTTCGATCGAGAGGATCTCAAACCGGCCGGCAGCTGCGATCTGGACCTCCGGACCTCATGGTTCCCCGATCGGGGCGGCCTTCCCGAGATCCACCTGGAACTGACCAATTTCGAGATGGCGATTGCCGAGCGCCGAATGAGAGCTCAATCACCCATCCGGTTGGTTCTTGACGACCGCGGGATCGTCTCTGCCGATATCAATCTCGAGGGTGACCTCAGTCAGTTCGTCGGCAGCGGCTCGTACAATCTGAAAACTGAAGAAATCGACGCCTCGATCGAAGGATTGTTGGATCCGGACCTGGCTCTTCTCTCTCCCGTTCCCATGACGATTCACCGACCCATGACAATCGAGGGCCGGATCGAGGGCCCTGCAGGATCCTGGGTCGGAAACCTTCATCTGGACCACGAAGGCGGATCGATCGAGATGCGCGATCCCCCGCTGGAAATCACCGATGCCTCGCTCGAGGCACGCTGGAGCAACAGAGGTCTGGAAATCACCGAGGGTTCGGCAAACGTCAACCGGGGGTTTGTCACCTTGGGCGGTGCCTGGGATCCGAAAAGCGGCCAGGGCATCATTGCCGAACTGTTAGACGTGACTACCCTCCTTCCAGGAGGCATCGTCACGCGCTGGGACGGCGTCATCGCCCTGGAACCCGCGTCTGACCGCCTGATGGTGATTGTCGGCAATCTGGACCTGAAGTACGGGATATGGGACTACCCTTTTGACCTGGGAGCCGCCTTTCGAGGCGGGGGCGATGAGGCCGTCCCCGGCGCCGACGACATCACCCACCGTATCGGACTGGATGTGGAGGTTCGCGGCGGCGGCGGCGTCACGGTCGACAACAATCTGGGACAATTCGGGGTTCGCTGGAATACGCTGGAAATCGGCGGTACCGTCGCCAAACCCAGGATCATCGGAGACCTCAACCTTCTTCCCGGCGGCGTGCTGATGGCCGCCGGCCAACCGATCAAGATTCGAAGAGGTCTGGTTCAATTCACCGGCGACCCTCTGACCGACCCCGTACTTGAGGTAATACCGGAAGACCGGGGCGGCACGATGTCCGGGGACCTCGATGCCTCGGGGAGCGCATCACAACAGCAAGCGTCCAATCTGGCTGCCGCGGGTCTGGCTTCCGGCCTCGGAGCCGTCTTCGGCCTGGAGAACACCACGATCAGGCCCGAAGAAATCGCCATGGAGACCGATGAAGACACCAGCACCGACTTCTCGATCGGCCAACAACTGACACATAATACCGCCCTGTTCTTGACGACCGATTTACGGAACAGCCAGAAGCGTACGACGCTGCTCCAACTGTGGCGCCTCCCCTCTTTTCCCGGTTTGACCTTTCAGGCCCTGACCCGGACCGACCCGGGCGAAGCAGACGTCAAACTGCTGCAACGATTCAGCTGGGGAGGCACCCAGGCCACAGACGATCAACCCCAATTGCACAAGGTGTCCCTCGAGGGGGAGTGGCCGCGGTCAAAACGGAAACTCCGGAAGGCAACCGGCCTGGTTCGTGACCAACCCTGGGACCCGTTCTTTCTTTTCCTCGGAGACATCCGGCTGGAAAAGAAACTCACTGAAGAAGGGTGGCCGGAGGCACGGGTCGACAGCCGGGTCGAAGGCACTCCCGAACGCCCCATCGCGGTCTTTAGCTGCTCTGCCGGCCGACACGTTGAGTTCATCTTCGAGGGCGACTCGATTGGCAAGAGTCTCCGATCGAGTCTGCGGCCGCTCTACCGTTTCCCCCCATTTGAGCGAACTGCCCTGGCCGAAATGGAACGTCTGGCCACACGACACCTGTGGGCCGCAGGATACCCTGATGCCACAGTCAACATTATCTCGGATGGAGAGGGTCAGGTAACGGTCTCTGCAGAAAAAGGCCCGGAGACCACCCTGCACGGCCCCTTTCTCGAGGGAGTGCCTGATGCCGCCGCTCCCTCTCTGATGGCGCTGCTCAGCCAGTCGACCGAGTTGACCGAGATCTCCAAGGATCCCACTCGGGCCGAGCGGGTCGTTCGGCGAACCCTTGCGACCGCCGGATATCGGGACGTGCGCTCAGTCGAGAGCTGGACCGAACCCACAGTCGACGGCGCCGTCGAGGTCCACCTCCGGGTCGATCCCGGGCAGCAGGCCAGGGCCGTTCGCGTGGATCTTGTCGGCGGCGACCCCCTGGGACTGACCGATGCAGAGGACTTTGCCATCCGACCGGATATGATCCTGGACCGCGGAACAATCGGCACAGCGGTCGCCTCGCTCCGAAGATCCTACCGGGAACAAGGCTTCACCGGGGTTCGGGTCCGATCCCAGATTTATGAATACGACGACCAGCAGTGGGCCGTCCTCTTGACTCTCGACCCCGGGGAAACCTCCATCATCGACCGGGTTGAGATTTCCGGGAGGAGACATCTCAGCGAGAAGTCCCTTCTCAAGGACCTCCCAATTCAACCCGGCGAGTTGTTTCTGTTGGACGATTTGGACGACAGCATCGCCCGTCTGGCTACCTTCGAACCGGTCGAACGCGTGACGGCAACGACCCGGCCCGACGGCGATCGGGTGGTCGTCGACCTCGATATTATCGAGAAGGCACGCTGGACTGGGGAGGTCGGCGGCGGTTGGAACTCCGACCGTGGGGCCACCGCGCGTGTGGGCATCAACGACAACAATCTTTTCGGACGGGGCTTCCGCCTGGGTCTTCGGGGCCGGATGGAGCAGGACTTCCTCCAGGGCCGCATCATGCTGGCGCTGCCCCCCCTGCCTGGTGGACGTTTTTCGGCCAGCCTCAACGCCAGCTATACCGAGGACGTGCTCCCGGCGGAATTCGAGAGCGACATCGTCATCAACGAGAACATCCGCGCCGCCGCCATAGAGGGGCACTACCAGCTCAAACCCGGCCTCTGGACCCGCGGCTACTACCGATTCACCCGAACACGAACCTTCGAGAAGGACTCAACCGATCCCTACCCCTTGGACATCACCATCGATCTTGCGGTGCTCGGCGGGCAGATTGTTGTCGATCGACTGGACAATCCCTTCGACCCGCGCCAAGGCTTCTACACCGCCCTCGACCTCAGCTGGGCCGGAGAAGCAATCGGTTCGGACAAGGAAAACATCCGGAGCCTCCTGACGGGTTCCCTCGCCATGGAACCTCGCAACGGTTGGACCTGGTTTCAGAGTCTCCGTCTGGGCGCCGCCAAACCGCTCAACGGCGTATTGGATAGCCAGTCCCGTTTCTTCGCCGGCGGCTCCGCATCGATCCGCGGCTTCAAGCTGGACAGCGTGGGTCCGACCGAAACCCTGGGCGGCATCACTATCTATGCTGGCGGCGAGGCGCTCTTCGTCCTCAACGAGGAACTGCGCTTCCCACTGTGGCAGAGTCTAAGGGGCGCAGTCTTCGTCGATACCGGACAGGTGTGGAAGACCTGGTCGGACGCCGATTTTGACCTCTCCGTCGGCGCCGGCATCGGTCTGCGATGGAGCACTCCGGTCGGGCCCTTGTGGGTCGACGCCGCGTGGCCCGTCGCCAACCCCGGGGAGAACTCCGGGGCGAGGTACAGCTTTGGGATTGGCCGGACGTTTTAGGGCAAATTGTCGGACAATTTGCATAGGGGTTGAAGGGTGATCTGACCTTCAAGAGTTCGACCCGGCAGGCGCGCTCATTCCAGTGGCACGTTCGGGGTCAGTCGGGCAGCACCCGGGCAGCCAACGCTGGCGCCCGCACCCGAGAGCGCCCAAACCCTCCAATCGGGGCGTGCCTGGTGCGGCTTTCTTCACCGGGCAGCCCCCCCAATTGAGCCGTCGATGCGAAGAAGGCCGACACCTGGCAACCCTCGGCGAGCGCCTCGGTGATCGAGTCTCGGCTGGAGTCGTAGGCCGCCGAGGTCTTTTCCCGGAGGGGCGGCTCCCTTCCCGATTCCTGAAATATCGCCCCTCCGGGAAATGCACCGAGCGGGGGCGCGAAGCGGCCCCGAAGGCCGGGGATTGGGGACAGCGTCAGCGACAGGTTCAGGAGGCAGCGACGGCGTCAG
>JAUXDC010000014.1 GCA_030618605.1 Holophagae bacterium
CTTCAGTGGTAAGTTACCGCACTGGACACACACCAAATCGACCATATCCTCGAGCAGACGCTGACAACTGGACCCGAAGCGCCACCGAGGAAAACCAGGAGGACCGGGTAGCCACAGACCACTCCGAACTCCTGCGCCGCTTCAGCCAGGAGTTCGACCGGCTGTGGAAGGCCTTTGGGTCGTAGGGCAGTCACAGAGAACAACGAGGGGACAGCGCGTCCTTAACGTCAGACAACCCGCTGCGGTCCCCCAGGGAAATCCCAGGAAAATCCAAGGAAAAAGTACTGGCGACCACGCGTTGTGGGCACCATATTTCAGAGTGAACAAAGAAGGGATAAAGGAGGAAGTCATGAAACCGAAACGCGTCACAGTCCTGATCAGCATCGTCCTTTGCAGCGCCGGCCTAGCGCTGGCCCAGACCGAGTGGGTCGACCATCCTCAAAGCCCGGTGATTGAGTTCGGTGACATCGGCTCCTGGGCCCCGGGAGGAGCCTTGGTCAGCTCCGTGGTCTTCGACGGAACCACCTACCACATGTGGTTTTCCGGCACTGATGAAGGGTGGAGTATCAACGACACCGGTGTCGGCCACGCCACGTCGCCTGACGGCGTCGATTGGATCATGGACCCGGCCAACCCGGTGCTGACCAAAGGAATCGGCGGGGAGTGGGACGACAATGGCGTGATTTGCGCTACGGTCATCCACGACGGGACAGAGTTCCACATGTGGTACACCGGACTCAGCGAAGGCCCCCAGAACATAGGCTACGCCACATCGCCTGACGGCACCGTCTGGACAAAATCCAACGGCAACCCGGTGATGGAAGCCGGGCCGCCGGGTTCGTGGGACGACTCAGAAATGGGAGCGTCCACGGTTATCCTGGACGGAGAAACCTACAAAATGTGGTATTGGGCGTTCGGCGGCACCCCTTCCCATGGACGGATCGGTTACGCCGACAGCAACGACGGGATTTACTGGATCAAACGTCTGGAGCCGGTGCTTGAGCCGGGAGAAAATTTCGGAGCCTGGGATGCGGCAAATTTATGGGGCACTTCCGTCGTCTTCGACGGGTCGGCGTATCACATGTGGTTTGCGGGCGACCTTCCCTACGTTGCTACGAAGGTCGGCTATGCTTTCTCGAACGATGGCATCGAGTGGATCAGACACCGTGACAATCCAGTCGTCCAGGTGAATGATGAGAACATCTGGGGTGGGACGCCCGTGCTCTTCGACGGCTCGACCTGGCATATGTGGTACTCCCACGAAGACGGCGTGGCTCCCGCCGACTTCACGGTCTCTTATGCGACCTCCGAGTGCTGTCCCATTGTGGCCGGCCTGACTCATATGCGATTCATTCCGGCCGCCGCAGTCGCATCCGGGGCTCAGGGCTCGTTCTTCCAGACCGACGTGGACGTCAGCAACGCAGGCAGCGACCCGGCCGAGTACCTCTTCAAGTGGCTTCCGAGAGGACAGGACAACAACGACCCGCTGACTTCCGAGATCTTCAGCCTCGGCGCCAACATGAGCGTGCGCTATACCAATGTCTTATCCGAGGTCTTTGGCCTCGAACCCAATTCACTCGGCGCTCTCCTTGTATTGTCCACCAGTCCGGATCTGCTTTTCATGAGTCGGACCTACAATGCGCCAAGCGCCAAGGCCGGCGGCACCTACGGGCAGGCCATCCCTGCTGTGTCCTACGAAGATCTCATCCGCATCGGCGAGAGAAAGCGCATCGTCTTCGGAAGCGAGAACGTCGATTTCCGGTTCAACGTCGGCTGCCAGAACGGCAGCGGTGACGCCGCGATGATCTTCATTGAGCTTTTCGCCGCCGACGGGACCTCGCTGGCGACAGAGATAATGCCCCTGGAGGCTTGGGGCAACGACCAGCTTAATCGCATATTCGAGGACCACCAACCAGTCAACGGCTGCGTCGATGTGTGGACCCCAGCATCCAACAGCCTCTTCTACTGCTACGGCTCTTTGCTCGACAATGTGACCAGCGATCCGACGACGATACCTCCACAGTAGAGTTGAACGAGCATAAGGAACTCGTCATCTCGATTTCGCCCGGGGCCCACGCTTCGAACGTGGGCCTTGTTCTTCAGGTTGCACAACAATTTACAACCCCATGCTCGAAGCGCATCTCAGGATTCTGGGCCGAATTGGCCAACCAAATCCTCAAACCACCAAGCCAGCTCCAAAGGCCGATCCGGACCAGAATCCTCTAATACCGAATTCCAATCCAGAACTGGGTCTCAGTTCCGCCGATCGAGTTCTTGAGATCCCATTTCCGGACGAAATCCCAGTGCATGGGCATCCCGAAGATCATGACCGTGATCCCGAAGCCGTAGGAAGCCAGACCATCGCACAACCGATCATCTTCACAGACCACAGTACCGTCAGGGAGGGTTTTCTCCCCGTAGAACTGAAAGCCTGGCTGGCCATAGAAGTTGTACTCCTGGCCGTCGTAGACCGACCAGGCCGCGCCGATATCAACGAACAACCGCCCTCGAACCTCTCCCAACCTCATAAAGGCCAGATCCAGTCGATCAATCAGGGGGAAGCGATATTCGAAGTTGAAAAGTGCGTTTCTGTTGCCGGGGATTCCCCGAGTGCGATAGCCACGGATGGTGTCGTAACCACCAATGGCATAGACGTTCGGCCGATTCCCGTTTGACATGACCCCGTAAAATCTCAATCCCAGTTCCTGACGTCTGGAGATCGCAATATATTTTCGCCACTCGACCTGAAAATCCCTGTAGAGCGACCCACCGTCGTCAAGGTCATGTCCGTAGAAAAAACGCGCATGCCAGCGAGATCCCTGATGGGGACCGTAATAGTTAAATTTGGTCGTGTCCCCGACAATACCCAGCGCAACCAGTGGCACCCAGTCTTGGGTAGATTGAATCACCAGGCCGGTATCGGTTCGAAACGGAATGTCCGCCTTCCGGTCCTCGATCCCGACCGAACCCTCCAGCCGGTAATAGGTCGACAGCGGATACTGGCCGAAGAGGGACACCCCTGTCCTTCGGTACAACTGTTCTCTTTCGGTGGACTGTTCCCTGATGGGGTCGTAGCCGGTGATGTAGAAACTGCGATCGTCGTACCCCAGTACACCCCAGTTCAATCGGCGTTCCTGGTTGGTCCAGGCGGCTCTGAAGTTGGAAAAGGTATCGAAAGAATTCAACGCGATCGACAACCGGCGATCCCCGTAGTGGTCGGAGAAGATCAGATAGGTGTAGGAGGTGAAATACCCGTCCTGATCGACTCCGACATTGACGGAGAGGTCATCCAGGAAAAACCCCCTCTTCACCTTCTTGCCACGACTCGGGTCAACGGCCAGTGTGACCGCCGGCATGAATTCCTCGAGATCGAGGCCCAATTTCGGCTTCTCAACCTCCCCCACTTCCTCGGCATGATTGGGATCGGCGACGTACAGCTTCCACATCCCTTTGGAGAAGCCCTGGTACACCACGCGTTCGCCTTCCAGGGTCTCGATCGGCGTCGGGTTCAACGCGGCCCCGATCACATGGGTCAACCGGTGAAGGGACCTGTCTTCAAGGTCATAAAAGTAGATATCCCAGACACCCTGCTCTCGATCCGAGGCGAAGTACAACCTCTTGCCATCTCTGGAAAATGCGGCGCCGTCCTCGCTTCCGGGACCGAAGGACAATTGGCGTCGTTCTCCGGTGATCAGGTTGATTTCGCCGAGTTTGGCCTCGAGTCCTGCCTGGGCGGAGAACACCAGGCGCTCGCCATCCGGCGAGTACGCCGGCGCCCCATTGAAGGCCTCACTGTCCGTCAGGTTGGTGACCGACCGATCCTCAAGATCGAGCTGAAAGATGTCGTAAAGGCCGTTTTTGACCGCGTGAAAGGCGATGAACCTGCCGTCGGGCGACCAGGCCGGCTGAGCAACCTGCCCCAGTTCCGGTGGAAGCTCGATCGTCTCCAGGGTCTTTTCTTTGTAGACGTCGAGAAGAAGCAATACACGTCCGTTTTCCACCCTGGCAAACACCGCAACCTTGGCGCCATCCGGCGAAAAGGCTAGATCCCGTCCCATATTCGGCCCCACGGTCAGCCCCTGGGCGATCGGATATCGGTACTTGGTCGTGTAGCCCTTTGTCAGATTCTTGAAGATTGTGCGGTCCGGCACACCAAAAATGGCGACGTCGATTTCGTCTTTGGCCGTCGTGAAGGCCGCGACCAAATCACCGTTGGGCGACGCAATCGGGGAGAGCTCCGCCGTAAGGCGTTTGACACCGGAGTAGAAAATCGACCCGAATTCCCGCGGGGTCCCTCTGAGGTTGTAATCCTTGTATTTGTGACGGAGCCACGTCCGGAAGGCGGCGTCGAACTCCTCGACACTCATTTTGAACACCCGCTCCAGGGGTCGCGAGACGTTCCCGCTCATGGTGTTTCGGAAGGCAAAAATAAAGTCCCTCAGACCATCTTCGCCCCACTCCGATTCGATGAACTCGAAGACGGAGTTTCCAAATCTGTAGGCCATGAAACCGCCGACGGGCTGTGCCAGGGAGGGAACTCGATCCGACAGCGCGGCATCACGCATCCAGGCTTCATCCAGCGAATCTTGGTCTTGACCAAGATACGACGCCATTCCCTCCATGTACCAGAGGGGCGGTCTCTTGTAGAAGGCCCTGCCGCGGCGTCCTTGAAAGAGGATTTCGTACTGGAAGATATGTCCCAATTCGTGTTGGATCAGCGCCTGCAATTCGCGATCTGGGAGATCGACCGGAAGAACCATACGATTCCTCGAAGGTGTCGCAAAGGCGCCGACACCTTCGGGAATGAAGCCGACCATGACGTTGGTCTGCTCGAACTCCGCGTGGGTCGCATAGATCAGCATCGGAATCGGCTCGAGGATCTGAAAATTGAGCCGCCTGGCCAATTCGTCATAGGCGCTCTCGGCAAACGAGGCCACCTCATCCAGGGACGGTTCCACCCGGTCGTAGTAGGAAATCCTGAAGTGGGGGGTCTCGTATACCTTCCAGTCGAAGGAGTCGTATCTGATCTTGTTCTTACCCCCGATGTAACCCATTTGGGCCGCAGCCGGAACTGCGGCCAAGAGCACCAGCAGCGCCGGAATCGCCAAGTTCCTCCTCATTCTTGCCTCCTACTCACTTAAACAAATTCCGCTTTGCCCTGATGTGCCGCGGGACAAAAATGCCCAGCAACCGATTCTCAAGGGTATAGAGATCGTCAAACATGTCGGTGTAGATCTCCAGTTTCCGCTCGGACTGTTCCTGAAAATCCGTAATCTGTTCGGAATGGACAACCTCACCGGTATGGCCGTTGAAAATCGTCACCAGGATGTCGTAGTCAAACCCGGTTTCTTCGATGAGAACCTGCCGAAAGTAGGTCTTGCCATCCTGTGGAGATACATACTCTTCGGTCTGGTAGCCTGCGCGGTCTCGAATATCGATGTCAATGGCCGCCGTTACGATGTAATCGGCCCCGGATTCCCGCCCGATGTCCATCCAGAAGGGTGTGATTTTGACCAAATCCAGGGGATCCTTGGTTGGAATCACCAGGTCCTGAATCGGATCGAGCAACTCCAGTCGAGTCTCCCGCCGCAACAAGCGTCGAAGGTAACCCTCAAATTCACGGGATGCGATCTGATCAAGGCCTCGGGAAGCCTGCTCGGCTCGGGGTTCCACCATGATCGGGCCCAGATAGATTTTCTCGGTTCCGTCCAGGTCCAGTTCGGGCTCAACCTGAAGAACGATCATGATTTCCTTGCCAGAAACCTCAGCGGCAGGCCAGCCGACAGCGAGGACTATCGGAAGGACAAGCAACCCTGCAATCCTACGACTGAGTTGCATCATCGCCCCCCTCCGCGGTGGAATCATCGGATGCGGCATCATCTTTAGAAGCGTCACCCGCAGCTTCAGCAGCCACCGCCTCCTCCATGTTGGACTTCTCCTCGGATTCTGCCGTTTTCTGATCCTCCCTGGCGATGTAGGTCGCATAGAACTCATTGTAAAGAATGACGTTTTGTTGGATTTTTGAATTCCTTGGATCGATTTCAAGAGCCCGGCGATAGGCATCGCCGGCGTCGTCCCAACGGCCAACCGCCTCCAGGGACACCGCAAAATTGCTCCATACTTCGGCATTCCCGGGGGCCTTTCTGGAGGCGTGTTCGTATCGGGCCATCGCTTCCTGCCAATAACCCCGTCTGGCCGCCTGGTATCCCTTGCTCAAATCGTCTGCCGCACTCTTTGCCGCCGGATCTCCCGCCCAACCAGGCGCTGAAAAAGCGGCCGCCACCAAGAGACTCAATAGAATCGTACGATGTGTTCGTTGCATCAATAGTCCTTTAAAACCCGCCAGGGTAGTATCCGGAAATCGTTCTCACATCGAGCCCCTTTCGTTCAATCTCAACCTCGATCTCCCGCATTTCATCTGAAGGCCTCGTCGAATTCGAAGTGTAGGCAAGGATGTACTGAGTCCTCAGCTCTTCGTCAATCTCCTCATAGATCCGATTCAGCTCGTTCTTTTTTGAAACAAAGAAGGAACGTCCGCCGGAGAGCTCAGCCATCGTCCTCAAATGGTGCCTCGTTAGGATCTTCCTCGACGGGAGGTCGACGCCTATTGTGTAAACGGTCACGCCTGAGCGCACGACAAAGTCCTTGGCTGCGTTAAAAGAGTACTTCGAAGTTGTGTCTTCTCCGTCGGTTACGATCACCATCGCCTTCCGGCCCCGAATACCCGAAAACTGAAACAACCCCATGATCGTGGCGTCATATAGGGCGGTCGAGCGATCTGCGTAGAGAGCCAACAGAGCGTTTTCCAGGGTTTCGAAATCTGCGGTGAATGGTGCCAGGATATCCGGCCTGTCCGAAAAGGTCTCGATAAAAGCCCGGTCGCGAGGTCTCAGGAGCTTTCGAAGAAAGCCCATAACAACTCTCTGCACAATCGGCAATGTTGTCTGCATCGAACCCGACGAGTCGATGACGATTCCAAGCCGAATGGGGAGATTCTGATGCAGCGAGACGTGGGAGATGTTCTGCACGACGCCGTCTTCCAGCACCCGGAAGTCCTCCAGAGAGAGATCACGAACCGGCTTGCCCTTTTTGTCAAGCACAGTTACAGGCAATTCGACGGAGGTCACTTCGACCACGCTTCCAAATTCAGGGGCGTTGACGAATTGGAGATCTTCCGCTTCGGAGCCATCCTCCAGGATGGCCAGGGCACGCAGGTATCCCATCTCCCCCGGGGCCGCGCCGATTTCGACCCAGGCTTCGAAGGGCTCCTGATAGAGCGTCGTCAAGAGACGGTCGTTCCAGGAGATTTCAAGCCTCACCAGAGGTGCGTCCGACGGCGTGTTCATCTCGACCTTGACCTTCATCTTCCGACCGTTGACGTCCGCAGCGGATACCGATTGGAGATGCAGGAAGAACCGCTCCCGGCCGACATTGAGGACATTTTCCGCCCTGGCCATTTCCTGACCCTCCCGGTCAAGACCGATGACGGTGATGGTAGTCAACCGGGGCAACGGACCCAAGTCCAGATCCACGTCGAATGGCGCTTTGTTCTTGGTGAGAATCTCTCGTCCGTTAACCAGAAAACGAACGCGAGCAACATCCCGGCGGGTCACGGCCTCGAACCTCTGGATGCCGCTGATTGCCTCTCCCTGCGGCCCGACCAGGGTCAGGATCGGTTCGTCTTCGGGTTCTTCGACCTTCAAATGTTGGACGAGGCGCTGTCTCCGCTCAGTGGCCGCATCCCTGGCAGCCTCGGCCATTTCGAGATCGGCGTTGAAAGTCTCTTCCAGAATTCCGGCGTGAGCCGAATGGACGTCTTCGATCTTGAGCCGGACCAGATAGTCTCCGGGTCTTATGAAGCGTTCGATCAACAGGACCAGGCGGTCCCCCGCTGCAGGTACGGAGAAAAGGTAGCGAAAGCGATCAATCATCCGATCGTCCGAAGAAATCTCACCCACTACGTCGACCTGGACAACTTCAATGTCACCAACCTCGGTGGTGTGCAGAAGACCGGTTGGAACTTCAAGGTCAAAACCCATCCGGATCTTCCCACCCTCGAGGCCCCTTTCCGCCTCCCTGAGGGAAAAGTCCATGTCGATGACATCATCATCCAACGCAAGTGCCGAGAAATCCATAAAGCGCTGTGATGACGATTCCGGCCCTGCGTTTTCGTTGGTGGGCAGGTGGTACATCGCCTGTATGAACAGGGGATCTCTGGACCACCGGGCCGCCCGGTTGATCCAACCCAGAATCTGATCGCCGTCGCCGCAACGATACTCGGGCCGGGTCATGCTACTGGCGCCTCCAAGCATCAACTCTTCCCAGGCCCTCGATGTGTAGAGCGCACTTTTGCCGTCGAAGGTGTCCCACATTCTGAAATAGCCAATACCGTCGGGCCTGTAGAAAACGACGGCCACATCCTCGCCCAACCCCTCAATGTACTCCCACCCCCAAATATCCAAGGGGTGAAAAATCTCGTCGCACCGTGACATCAGCTCGAAATCCGGTGGCCCATGAATCAAGAGAATCCGGGCACGATCGTTGTTCATGTTCCTGAACAGCTCTCGGGCGAGGGCCAGCCGTTGTTGATACATATATCTGAAGCGAATGCCATAGCCGGTCTGCCGACCCCAAAGCACCCACAAACGTTCCGAGAACACTTTGCGCTGAGCCTCGGTCTGCAGTTGGAGAAATGCCTTTTTCTGTTCCTTCGAGATCAGCGGGAAAACTTCGTCCTCAATCCAAACCCGCCAGTGTTCCGGAAGGTCTTTGACTTTTGGCTTGGATGAATCGGCAGTAGCACCCAGAGGGTAGAGGGTCACAATCGCCAGTCCGATCAGGAAGCAGGACCTCATCCATCGGGTGACCCTGCTGCAGCCCGTTCTCATGCCCCGGCTCCCTTCTGGTCGAAACTCAACATTCGTTCCCTTGATGTGCCACTCCCCTCTTACAGGTTACTACTGCCATCAATACGGAAAGTGCCTCTCGGGGTTGCGGGGATGATGCTGTCAACTCTCAACTCAGCCACTTGCAAAAAGCCACAGGAAGAGCAGCCACAAAAAAGGAAACAAGAGGAGGGCTGAGAACCCCTCAGGTCTGCAGAACGCCTACCTTGAAGTCTTCAATCCGGGCCTGGTGGGCTGCAGCCTGAATACTCCTTGAGATAACGGCTCTGGTCTTCCTCGGGTCGATGATTTCGTCAAACCACTGCCGGGCGGCCGCATACCTGGGCTGCGCTGCGGCCCAGTATCGCTCCTTGATCTCGTCCAAAAGGGCAGCCTTTTCCGAATCGGAAATCTCGTCACCCCGGTTCTTGAGCTGGATAGCCAGGAGGGTTTTTGATGCCTGGTCCCCCCCCATAACGGAGATCGACGCCGAGGGCCATGCGTAGAAAAACCGCGCACCATAGGCCCGGCCGCACAGGGCGTAGTTTCCTGCACCGAAAGAGTTCCCGATAAAGATCGTAATCTTCGGGACCACCGAGTTGGCGACGACATTGACCAACTTGGCGCCGTCCTTGATGATCCCTTCCTGCTCAGACTTCGAACCGACCATGAAACCGGTGACATCCTGAAGGAAGAGGATTGGAATGCCTTTTTGGTTCATCAGAGAGATAAATCGAGTCGCCTTGTCCGCGGCCTCACTGTAGATGACACCACCGATTTGCATCTCTTGTTTGCCGGCCTCGAGGCCCCGGCGCCGGTAAACGATCTGGCGCTGGTTGGCAACGATGCCGACCGCCCATCCATCGATCCGGCCCGTTCCGCAGACCATTGTCTTGCCGTAGGTTGCCTTGTATTCAGTGAATTCAGATGCATCGAGCAGACAGGCAAGAAGTTCATGAGTATCGTAGGGTTTGGACCGTTCGACCGGCATGACGCCGAGGACGGAGTCAAACTCAGGCTCGGGCGCTTTGGCCTCTCGCCGGTCAAAAGGCGCCATCGTTGGGCGAGCCAGTTCCCCGATCCGTGCCCGTATGTGATCGAGGGCTGATCGATCGTCCGGGAACCGGTCATCGACCACTCCCGAAACATCGACCTGCACCTCGGCGCCACCAAGGCTCTCGTTATCGATCCGCTCGCCAATCGCCGCCTGAACCAGATGGGAACCGGCAAGAAAGATCGTTCCCGTTCCTTCGACGATCAGGGCCTCATCCGACATGATCGGCAGGTAGGCCCCACCGGCAACACAGGAGCCCATGATCGCCGAAATCTGGTAGATACCCTCCGCCGACAAACGGGCGTTGTTGAAAAAGACCCTGCCGAAATCCTCTTTGTCCGGGAAGATCTCATCCTGAAGGGGAAGAAAAACTCCCGCGGAATCCACCAGATAGACGATGGGAAGACGGTTCTCCATCGCCACTTCCTGAGCCCGAAGGATCTTCCTGCAGGTCGCCGGGAACCAGGCTCCGGCTTTGACCGTCGCATCGTTGGAAACTATGACGCACTCGCGGCCTTCAATCCGTCCCAGACCGATGACCACTCCTGCTGCGGGCGCCCCTCCCCACTCCTGATACATCTCCCACGCCGCAAAGGATCCCAACTCATGAAAATCAGTCTCGGGGTCGATCAAGTACTCAATCCGCTCTCGGGCAAGCATCTTGCCGTGGCTCCGTTGGCGTTCCGTCGCCCGGGCGCCTCCCCCTTCTGCGATTGACAGCTTCTGAGCTTCGAGAATCCTCAATTCATTGAGCCAGTGATCCTTGTTGGTTTCAAAATTGACCCCTCGGCTTGTGATTCGCAGTGTCTTCGGCATCGTGCCCCCAGTCGACAGTGATCATACCTAAACCTGGCGAAAGAGGCTCCAGGTTTGGATACTCGATACTGGAAACTCGATACTGTCACAGTGCTACACTCCCCGAATAGACCGCTCGGAAGGGCGTCGGGACAGAGGTGTTGCATGGCCAAGGTCAAGGTGAGAAGAACCCACCGGGAAGAACTGCCGGGCGTGGTCGTCCTTCGGGATGCCGTCGCCGGAAGCAGCAATCAGATTCTCGACATCGACATGGAGATTGACCCCGATCTCAACCACCTGATCACTCACGACCCGGATGGTTTCATGACGGCGATCGACCGGGACGAAACCCTGGGCTATGGCGCGGCCTTCGTGCGATCCCGCCAATGGATTCTCTCTCAGCTGTGGGTCCTCCCTCAACACCAGGGAATCGGCGCCGGCGAGGCCCTTCTGTCCAAACTCCTGAATTTTGGGGAGAATTCTGGGGCCAAAGAGTTTCTGGCTCTTGTGCCGCCCGGCGGCGGCATTCAGGCATTGCTCGTGAAACACGGTTTCCAAGCGGTGGTCCCCGTCTTTCACATCCACCTCTCGGCATCCTCGGCGGAAGGGCCGGCAGGTGCGATGGCTCGCCTCTTTCCTGCCAAAGAAGTCTCCCAGGAGCTCCTGGCACGCCAAGGCCAGACAGACGTCGACCGGATTGACCGGATCGCACGGAATCTCGTTCGGGAAGTC
This sequence comes from Holophagae bacterium, assembly GCA_030618605.1. GTDB lineage: Bacteria > Acidobacteriota > Thermoanaerobaculia > Thermoanaerobaculales > Sulfomarinibacteraceae > DAOWGJ01. Next base: position 11,467 of record JAUXDC010000014.1, read on the forward strand.
GATCATCATTTTTGGCTCAAGGAACGATCCGCCAGGGCAGTTTTCGTTCGCCAGGGTTCGAGAGTCGCCGCGTACGGCTACGGTGGCCCCCATCAGGTTGGTCCCATCAGCGGCACGACCCAGGGTGCAGCATTGTGCGCCCTCGGCCATTCTATCGAAATGGCCCTCGAGATAAGGCCCGAGCAGGACATCTCGATCTCCATACCGGCGTCATTTTCTCCGGCCGTTCAGGCCCTTTTGGAAGCAGGCGCCCGTATCCAGTCGACATCACTCCTCTATGGCAGGGGTATGACCTCAGCCTTTGATCGTGTGGTCTTCGGCAGTCCAACCCTGCCATGAACCAAACCTTGGGGCCGATCCAGAAAAGCCGGCAACGGCGGATCGACTATGAGGGCGACCTCAACCCGGAGCAATTAGCGGCGGTCATGCACCCCGGAGGACCGATGTTGGTTCTGGCGGGGGCAGGATCAGGGAAGACCCGGACCCTGGTCTACCGAGTGTGCCGATTGATCGAAGACGGGGTTCCGCCAGGGAAGATCCTCCTTTTGACCTTCACAAACAAGGCCTCGAGAGAAATGCTGGATCGAGTCGAACACTTGGCTGATACAGGCCCGAGCCGGGTGATGGGCGGCACTTTCCACTCGGCGGGACACCGGATACTGCGTCGCTACGCCGAGTCGATTGGGTATTCACCCCGCTTTTCGATCCTGGATCGGGAGGATTCGGTTGATCTGATGGGACACGCCTTGGCTGATATTGAACAGGAATTGCCGGAACGACGAAGTCCCAAACCCAGCCTGCTGACCAACGTCTACAGCATGGTGATCAATACTGGCAGGGATTTGGAGAGCGTCCTTTCCGACAGGGCGCCCCAATTTCTGGACCAGGCACCGATGATGGCAGCGGTATTTCGACGCTATTTGGAACGCAAACGGGACGCCGATCTTATGGACTTCGACGATCTGCTGCTGAACTGGCTGCTGCTTCTGACCCGGGACGCATCAGTCCGGCAGGAGTTGAGCCGACGGTTCGATCACGTCCTGGTTGACGAATATCAGGACACCAACCGGCTCCAGGCGGATATTGTCGAGAAGATGCTGGGCCCCCAACATAACCTGATGGTTGTGGGAGATGATGCACAATCGATCTATGGATTTCGGGGCGCTGATTTCGAGAATATCCTCGGCTTTCCCGAGAGACATGAGGACTGCACCATCTTCCGGCTGGAAACCAACTATCGCTCCAGACCGGAGATCCTTGCAGTGGCCAACGCCTCGATCGAGTGCAATCAGCGCCAGTTTCGCAAGGAACTTCGAGCCGTTCGCTCCGGTGGTGACCGGCCCCGTTCGGTGTCCGTCCCCGCACCTGAAGATCAGGCCCGATGGGTCACCGATGAGATTCTGCGACTGAGGGAAGGTGGCCTCGACCTCGAGGAGATGGCGGTCTTGTACCGAAACCACGCCCATTCAATAGACCTTCAAGTCGAGCTGACCAGGCGCAATATCCCATTCCGGGTTCGATCCGGCCTCCGGTTTTTTGAACAACGGCACATCAAGGATGTTCTGGCCCATCTCCGGTTTGTCGACAACCCACGAGACGAAGTGTCCTTTGCCAGAATGTTGAAGCTCCGCGCCGGGTTCGGGCCTCGGATGACTGCAAGGTTGTGGTCAGCCTGCGGCCCCGGTGACAGGCTTCAATCCCTCGTTCGGTCGGACCCCTTGGCTTTTGGTCTCGGGCGTCCAGCCACGAGGGAACTCGGACCGACAATCAAACTCCTTGAAGAACTGGGGTTTCCGCGCCTCCTTGGCCAGCCCGGGGAAGCGATTCGCCACGTTGTTGAGAACTTCTACCAGGAATGGGCCCGGGATAATCTGGAGAACGCTTCCTCGCGGATCGAAGACCTTCAACAACTGGCGCTTTTTGCCGATGCACAGCCGGATGTCCCGACCTTCCTGGCCGAGGTGACCATGCTCAACGACCTCTCTGGAGAAGACCAGACCGGCGGGCCGGAGGATGAGTGTCTGACCCTTTCAACCACCCACCAGTCAAAGGGGCTTGAATGGAAGGCAGTCTTTGTTCTCTGGGTTTCGGAGGGGCGTTTTCCTGGCCCACGCAACGACGATATCGAGGAGGAACGGCGGCTCTTCTACGTTGCGATGACCAGGGCAAAGGACTATCTTGCCCTGGTTCACCCTCAAATGGCCCGTGATCGTTACCAGGTCGATGTCATCATCGACCCCTCCCGATTTCTATTGGAACTTCCCCAAGGCCTCCTGGACGATCTCGTTGTCAAACCCCTCCTTCCCGCCCAAGAGGATCCTGTTGCCCTGCCTGAGGGCCGTTACGACATGCCCGCGTTTCTCTTGCCCGGACCGACTAAAGAGGATGAGAATGTGAATTGAGTTTGCGAATGGGGGTATCGGGCAGAGAAACTGGATACTGGATACTGGATACTTGAGACTGGATACTCGATTCTGCAACCTCAGAGTACTGAATCGGTACTCGGGAGGCCCGCGCTCCCTTCTTGGTTTTTGGCGTCCCGGCGTCCCAGCTTTCTGGCTTCCCGGCCTCTCCCCCCTTGACATTAAATCATCAATACATTAGAATCTTCTTGAATGGTTATGTTAAAGATCATTCGAAACCCCATCAAAGGAGACATCATGTCAGTTATTGAAATTACCGAAGAAAATCTCGGCGAAACGATCTCCAACAACGATATCGTCCTGATTGACTTCTGGGCGCCATGGTGCGGCCCCTGCCAGACTTTCAAGCCGATCTTCCATGACGCCGCCGAAAAACATCCGGAGGCGGTCTACGGTTCCTGCAATACCGAGGAGCAGCAGGAACTCGGAGCGATGTTCGGTATCAGGTCGATCCCAACCCTGATGATTTTCAGAGAGAACGTCAACGTCTTCAGTCAACCAGGCATGCTGCCCGCAGAGGCGTTGGAAGACCTGCTCGGCCAGGTCCAGGGCCTCGACATGAAGGAAGTTCATGCCGAGGTTGCAAAGCAACAGCCTCAACAGACCGAAGCCTGATTTTCAACAGCGTTTCTCAACCCCAATCCCCGGGCATCGCCCGGGGATTTGTCATTCCGTTCTTTTTCCCAGGTGCTTGAAAAAGTCAACAGCGACGCCTCAAGAGGCGCAAGAGTTAGATCCGACAGTCGCGCCCTGCCATGTTGAACCGATTCTTGGTATGATCAGAGGCTATGACTCGTTCGGATCCGGCGTCCAAAGCCGGCAGTTCAAGTTCCGCGCTGCTACGTTTGAAACGCGGTGACATCCTCGGTCGATTGGATCGAGTGAGCGCGGAGAGAGCCTTTCGTCTGTACCAGGAACATTCGACCGAGAGGATCGTCTGGTCCGGTGAGGGCGTCGAAGCCGCCTTCGCACGATCTACAATCACAGTTCATATTCCCGAACCCAAAAAGCCCCAGATTATGGAGGCCGTCTGTTCCGCCTGCGGCGCGGTCGAACCGCCCTGCTATCACGCGATGGCGGTCCTCCTCCGTTGGCTCGATGTCCGAGCCACCCTGGTTCGACTGGGACCTGGATCAGCCTGGAGGGCACACTCCAGGCATCCGTTCATCGCTCCGGCCCGTTCGGCCGAAGATAGGGTCGACCTCAGTCACCTGACCGGTCCCGACCTGAGGTCCGCGCTTGAACTCCAACTCTCCCTGCAGAAGACGGGTACAGCCAGCGTTCGGCTTTCTGGCCAAGAGGTCCACATACGGATCACACTCCCGTCCGGCGAACACCGTATTGTCGTCTTCAGTGCGACGGTGCTCCCCAGCGCACTTCCAGTCCTTAAAGCCATGCAACGCATGGTTTTGGAAGGCGAACTGGAGCAACTGGAGCTTTCGGAAGTTCGACTGCACCCCGTGCTGGAGGCCGGCTGGAGCGAAGACGGCATCCAACTGGAACCCGGATACCGTTTGGGCAACCGGTCTGTTCTCGCAGCCACCGAGTTGGAAGGACGGATTCACGGTCGGTGGGCCCGGGTCGGCCGACATTTATGCCGGGTCCTTGACCCGGCGACTCCCCTGGTCCCTTTCCATCGAAAGGGTCGACAACTCCTCACGGGGCGGGAGGCACTGAGATTCTTGAGTCTCGACCACCCCCAATTGAGGCAGCACGACTGGTATCTCCCAAAAGGTGCGTTGGCTGAGTATCGGCAACCAGTCGTCCCCCTACCTGCATCCATGGGCGTCTCCCGGAACGACGGAGGAACGATCCTGATACGGCCGTCGTTTACCGCCGAAGGACACATCATGGATTGGGCCTCCGCCTTGGATCTTCGAAAGACCGGATTCGCCCGTATTGAGGGGCGTTTGGTTCACGCTCCCGATCTCTCCATCTTCGAACAGGCCGGATTCAAGCTGCCGCGCCGAGGTCTGGATGCGGGCCTTCAAGGGGATCGGTTGGCTTATATTCGCCTGGTCGCCGAGACCGACATCGTCGTCGAATCGGAGGAACTCGACCTGGCCGACCTTGCGGCCCTCCTTCGCGGATCCGAGGCGGCCGATCTCGGACCTCCCCCCGGACTGAAGTCCACTTTGAGGCCCTACCAAAGCGACGGAGTACGGTGGCTTTCGCAGCGCCATCTTGCCGGAGTTGGCGCGTTACTGGCAGATGATATGGGCCTCGGAAAGACCCACCAGGTCATGGGCCTCCTCTGCCATATCCGAGCGGCACGCCCGGACGCGACTGTCCTCGTGGTCTGTCCTCGGGGAGTCCTCGAACATTGGTGCGATTTGCTGGCAACATTCGCTCCCTGCCTCGGTGTGCATGTTTTCCACGGCACCGATCGTCAGCTCCCGGTTTCCTCCTCGAATAATCCGGTTATCGTGACCACGTACGACATCCTGGTCCGCTCATCCACGGAATTGGTTTCCCAACAATGGGATATCGCCATTTTCGACGAGGCCCAGCGAATCAAGAATCCCAGGACCAAGGCTGCCCGCTCATCGAGGAAACTCCAGGCTCATTTCAAGGTTGCCCTCTCCGGGACGCCGCTGGAGAACCGCTTACTTGAGTTGTGGTCGGTCGTCGAATTGGTGCTGCCAGGCTATCTGGGTTCGGACAGGGAATTTAAGGAAATCTATCGGCATCCGTCACAGCCACAACTGGCTCTGCTCCGACGGAGACTCGGCGTCCTCACCCTTCGCAGGCTCAAGGAACAAGTCTTGTCGGATCTTCCGGAAAAGGTCGAAGACCTGCGGTTCTGCAATCTGACTCCTGAGCAGAAACAGGTCTATTCCAAAATTCACGCCGGGGCCATTTCCGAACTGGCGGAAATCCTCGACGATACAGACCAGGCTATTCCCTTCATCCACATCTTTGCGTTGATGACCCGATTAAAGCAGGTCTGCGACCATTCCACCCTGGGAAGTGAAGCACCGAGTCTCGAAGGGGGTTCCTCCGCAAAGCTTGAGATCCTCGACGAAATCCTCAACGAGGCACTGGACGGTGGACAGCAGATCGTGATCTTTTCCCAGTACGTCAAGATGCTGGAACTCCTGTCGGCTCATCTCAAGACTCAGGACGTGGGCCATCTGATGCTGGTTGGAGCAACACGGAACCGGGGCCGGGTCATCAGGCGTTTCAATTCCGGCCAGCACGAACGGGTAATGTTGGCCAGTCTCCTCGCAGGCGGGGTCGGCATTGACTTGACGGGCGCTTCGGTCGTCATCCACTACGACCGCTGGTGGAACCCAGCCAAGGAGAATCAAGCGACTGATCGGGTCCATCGGATGGGCCAGAAACGTTTTGTGCATGTGTTCAAGCTGATCACTCGAGACACCATCGAGGAGCGGATCGACAAGCTCATTCGTCGAAAGGTAGCGCTCTTCGAAGAGGTGGTAGCCCCAACCGAAAATATCATTCGCGGTATCGACCGAAGGGAATTGGCTCAGCTTCTGGATCTGGATTGAGTTAAACTAAATTCATGGCAACGCCCGACTATCTCATCTGCCTCGAGTGCGAGACTCCCAGCTACGTTTTTGAATGGAAAGATGGCAGAAAAATTGAAGCCCTCTGCCAAATTTGCGGTAACGAAGATATCGAGTCCTTTGCAACCGAGGAAGAGTATGAAGCTCTCGCCAGCGACGATCGCTATTCGAGCCACCGTTGAATTCATGAACCTGATCCCGAGTTTGGCGAGTTTCCATACGAAAATTCTCGGAAAAAGAGCCGTTTCCGGACGGGACCTCGCTATACTGCCGTTGTCGTCATGAAGCTACTGGCACGTTTCAACTCGAGCTTGACCTATCCCATAGCCGCCACCTTGGTGCTTGTGACGGCTGTCCCGGTGGCTTTGGTTGGATTCGACCTCGCCAGATACAACCGGGAAGTGCTGACCACCAAAGAAAGGAAGACATTGACCCGCCAAGCGGTCAGTTTGGCAAATGAGGCGACGATGTACCTCGCGGCCAACAAGAGTCGTCTTGACGGAATTACCAGAACGCTCAAGATAATCCCGGTCGCTGAAGCCGAGGTCAGGCCGAGTTACTCAGTGAAACGGCCGCTGATTCCCGAAGAGCCTTCCTCTACCTGCAAATTGCCGACAGCAAGGGTGACGGTGCGTTTGTTCGAGATCCGGAATTGAGTGATGATGCAGCGTCGGCGTTGTCGAACACCCTTGGCGAAGCACACCGCAACGCTCTCGAAGGAAAGGCAACCACGAACCTACGAACTGATCTTCCTCGAGGCTACCCTTCAGTATCCATCATCGGCGCCCCGATCAAGAACGTCAAGGGTGACATCTGGGGCAGCCTGACCGCCGTCTTGAACCTGGGGCCGATCGAGGATCGTCTTCGAGAGAGCGCCTCCGGGGGGCAGTACTCGGTCCTCTTCGATCAGAACCTTCAGATCATTGCCGGCTCAGACTCTGGACTCAGAGGTACAGTGATTGCCTTGTCGCCACTTGTTTCTGATTTTCGTCGCTCCCCCGTCAGACTGACTCGAATCTACAAGGATCCCGAGGGCAAGGACTCCCTGGTCGGTTCCGTGGCGCCAATCAGTTTCAACACCTGGGGGATTCTGGTCGAGCGATCGGCCACCGACGCTTTCCGGCCTGTTCGAATCATGCTGATTCGAACGGTCGTCGTCACCGCCATCGCAGGCCTCGTTGCCTTAGGCCTTGGTTTCTTGCTGGCGCAGCGCTTGATCGGACCGGTTCAGCTATTGGACCGGGTTTCATCCGAAATTGCCGAGGGAAATCTAACGGTCAGAGCACCGGTCACCGGCTCGGCCGAACTGGCGCACCTGGCCGAGAATTTCAACCACATGGCCGGGAATATCGAGGCCCTGGTTCGTCGGCTCCGTCAGGCGCTCAGACAAAATCAGGAACTGTTTCTGGAGACCATCAGGACACTTGCAGCGGCAATCGACGCCAAAGATCCCTACACCAGAGGCCATTCTGAGCGTGTCAGTTCCTATTCGTTGGCGATTGCCCGCCACCTTGGTCTCGGGTCGGATGAGGTATTCCGCGTCCGAATCGCAGCCATCCTTCACGACGTAGGTAAACTCGGCATTCGCGAAGGCATCCTCAACAAGCCCGGGGGCTTGACCGAGGAGGAATTTGCCATCATGAAACAGCATCCAGAAATTGGATCGCAGATCATGGCGCCGATCAGAGCCCTGAAAGACATCCTCCCCGGCATTCGGAATCACCATGAAACCTGGGACGGTCGTGGCTATCCCGACGGTCTTTCCGGTGAGGAAATCCCATTGGTCGCCAGAATTATTGGTGCGGCCGATACCTTTGACGCAATGACAACAACCCGTCCCTACCAGAAGGCTGCCACCCTGGATTTCGTCCTCGAGAAAATGCGCGGAATGTCCGGAACCCGCTTTGCGCCACCTGTGGTCAAAGCCCTTCTGGCTGCCGTCGATGCAGGCGACATCACGCCACCGGATGCGGAACATGGAGGCCCGGCTCCACAACAGGAGGCATCATGAAGTCATCTCTCCTCATTCTCACGCTCACTCTCGTCCTGAGCAGTTGCACGAGTTCGAAACCAGCAGGAACTGCCGGAAGTGACGTCGAGAACCCGTTGTACTCTCTGACCCTGATGAGGGAGGGGTCCTTGCTGCTGCAACAGGGTCGTTTCGATGCCGCCCTGGATAAGTTTGGGAAGGCTGACAAGGTTGCTCCCGGCAACGGCACGGTCCTCAATATGATGGGACTTTGTCACTTACGTCTGGAACACTTCGATCAGGCTCTGCTGTCATTTGACAAGGCACTGGCTCAGATACCGGCCTTCACGGACGCCAGAAACAACCGGGGCGCTACCTACATGGCGATGGGGCAATACCGCATGGCAGAAGTCGATTTCATTGCAGTCCTGTCGGATTCAACCTATCCCCACCGCTTCAGCGTTTTCTACAACCTGGGTATGACCTATCTGCAACGAGGTCTCACATCGGCAGCCAAGGAAAATTTCCGAAAAGCTCTGGATCCCGACCAACCGGTTTTTGAGGCTTACCTGAGACTTGCAGAAGTTGAACAGCAGGAGGGCTATCCCGACGAAGCAATTTCTCTGCTCAAAGAAGCTACCGTCAGTTTTCCCAATAGAATTGAGGCGCCCTTGGCACTTGGGAAACTTCTGACAAATCTTGGCAGAAGGAGCGAGGCGGATCCGTACCTCAGAGAGGTCATCGCCGATGAACCTCGCTCGGAGTTTGCGGCGGAGGCTCGCAAAATAATCGGCGAGAACTGATGCCGTTCAACTATATGTTGACCAACCTCCTGGTGGACGTACCGGAAGCCGTCGGTGCAATCTTTCTCGATGATGAGGGGGAGGCGGTCGAGTGGGTTACCAGGCATAATGATCCCTTCGACCTCAAGGTGGAAGGCGCGTACCACTCGATCTTTGTTCGTCGGCTGGCGACGATTTCCGCAGGCAGCAAGATCGGAAAATTGAAGCACTACATTATCAAGGGTGAGGCTTTGACGGCGTTGACGCATCCGTTGCCGGACGGCTATTATCTCCTTCTGATCATGGACCGACCCGGCCCTCTCGGGAAGGCTGTTTATCACCTCGAGCACGCAGCCGAAGTCTTGGCAAAAGAACTCGCCTGATTGCTCCTGCCCCAAGGGCCGGCAACTCGTTGCCCGTCGTGGAGTCCGGTGAAAAGCCAGGGCGCGCTTGATTGCGGACCAATACTGAAATCGGAGTGAAGAAAATGGCGGGATCCTTTGTAAAAAAGCTCAAACACGGTCTCTTAATGACGCATACAGAATTCATCGAGAAGGTCGGCGAGAGTTTCCGCCGGACCGGACCGGTGGAATCCAGCCACATCGACCGTCTCGAAGAAGCGCTGATTGCCGCCGACACCGGTGTTGAACTTTCCATCCGCCTGGCTGACGAGTTGAGGGAAGAGATTCGGAAAGGGAGTCTGACGACGGCGGAAGAGCTTCGACCGGCGATTCGGGGCCGGCTCCTCGATCTGCTGAATACCGCCCTATCTGCCAATCCCGTCACTCAAACGGGAGCCGGACCCAAGGTGACGTTGCTCGTCGGCGTCAATGGCACCGGCAAAACGACTACCGTAGCCAAGATCGCCAAACGTCGAAAGGAAAACGGCGCCACCGTCGTATTGGCCGCAGCCGACACCTTCAGGGCGGCGGCTGTTGAACAACTTCAGATCTGGGCCGAACGAGTCGGTGTGCCGGTCATCTCGCAACATGAAGGCGCCGACCCTGCCGCAGTGGTTTACGATGCCATCGCATCAGCCAAGGCACGACCCGCCGATGAGGTCATTATCGACACCGCAGGCCGGCTCCATACTCACGCCAACTTGATGAAGGAACTGGAAAAGGTCCGAAAAGTGGCCGCCCGGGAGGTCGACGGCGCACCCCACGAGGTCCTTCTGGTCCTGGACGCAACTACCGGGTCAAACGGGATCGAACAGGCGCTGAGATTTGGAGCGACGGTGGGTGTCAACGGCGTGGTTTTGACCAAGCTCGACGGCACAGCCAAAGGTGGCGTGATTCTGGCAATCGCCGACACCCTCCGGCTCCCGGTTCGATGGGTTGGCGTTGGGGAAGGGGCTGATGATCTCCTGCCTTTTGACCCGGAGGACTTCGTCGACGCGCTGCTCGAGTCATGATTCAAAAGAGTCATTCGCGGATTCCAATAATTCCCCATGTTCACGCCGGTTTCTGTTAAGCTGAGGCGTTGGCACCCTGATGCGGAGAATAGAACCCGCCTATCCTGACCTTCTGCCGGTCACTCACGTCGTCCGGCCGGGATACCTGCAGAGTGGTCGTGTGGAATTGGACCCAATCAGGATGGCCATCGTCTGGAATGACGCACCCCGCCGAATACTTCCCAAGAGTGAGTGGGTTCCCAGGGACCCTGTTCAGGCTATCGTCTTTGCCCGCGTCGCTCTCAAAAGACCAGACATGCTCGATAAGCTCCTCGAGCGGGGGTCCTCAGTCCTTCTGGTTTTGGATGAAGCCACAACAACACCAGGAGACCTCGGCCTGGAAAAACGACAGGACGGCCTTCGCTTGACTCCCCTCCTGCCCGTTCTTCCAAAATATCTCGGTAACGGTGTCGGTTCTATGAAGGCTTGGAAAGGCTACGCATGGGGCGCAATGTTGGGTCTGTTCCCATTTCCGAACGCCGGGGATGCAATTGAGCGCAGAGTCAAGAAACTCGCCCGAGCCGGGGCCTCCTTTGTGGCCGCCGCGCCTCTGTTGCTGACTCCCAAAGACAGGCACCGTGTTCTCGACACATTTCAAGACAGCAAGAATGAAGATCGCATGGAAAATTCCCTGTTCCATGCGGACGTCTCCAGGGGACTCCACGCTCTCGAGCGGAGGGCGGGTATCGCCATCCATGAGGCCGGCATGAAAGCATGGGTTGACGGTCCTTCCCTGGACGGACGAAACGCCTCCGCGTTAGCTACGGCTGGCAGACTCCGGCTCTGGGCGCGACGCCTCGACCAGAGCCACGAGGAGAGCTCGTGGGGATGGCGACTCCGTCGAGCGGCCAGCGCCCTCGAGCACCTCCAAAACGACCCGGAAATCCTGGCCTCGGGAAACAATCTCCGTATCATTCCTGGTTTTGACCCCTGGGTTGTGGAGTTCACCGAAGCCCTGTGGAACGGCGGGGAAGCTCTGACGACTGCGTGGCAAAATTGGGCCGGGGTTGACAGCAGTCCCTGTGCCTGACTTACATGAGGGGTTAGGGGTCGAAACCGGTAAATCGGAGTCAAGTTTCCAGTTTCGAGTATCCAGTTTCCTAGCGGCTTCCTCACCGTGGAATCAACTCTGGGCCTCTTGTGTTATCCCATCAAATGGAGGTCAACATGGCAGACAAGGTATTCAAGAAGCTCACGGTGGTCGGATGCTCCTCGGAGTCCTATCAAAAGGCTGTGGAGGTTGGATTGAGCAAGGCCAGAGAGAGCCTTCATGGGCTGGCCTGGTTTGAGGTCAAGGAAATGCGTGGAGGGATAGGACCCGACGGCAAAATTGAGTGGCAGGCAAGCATCGAGGTCGCGTTCAAGCTCGACTAGCCCTACGCCATCGAGATGACGAGGAAGCAGTTAGCTGTTAGCCGTTAGCTATTAGCGGGACAACCGCGCAGCTCTCAGATCGGCGGTTTGAGCTAACGGCTAAAAGCTAACAGCTAAAAGCGCCCGGTGGAGCCGGGACCATTTTGGTTCCGCGTCCACCGGGTTGTTCATTCCTCCCGGAGAGCTTCGATCGGATCCATTCGTGCCGCACGCCGGGCAGGGAGCCAACCGGACGCAATTCCAACCACCAGGCTCATCACCATGGCTGCGACGATTGCAGTCAGCGGTGTCTTCAAAGGCATCGTCGGAATCACAAGTCGTGCGATCGCCGCAACACTCAAACCGAAGGCGATACCTGCCAAACCCCCAATCAACGCCACTACAACCGATTCCGTCAAGAAAAGACGAGAGATACCACCTGGAGTCACGCCGAGGGAACGCAGCAGCCCGATTTCCCGGGTCCTTTCAGTGACGGAAATCCACATGATGGTCAAGATTCCCATCCCACCCACCAGAAGTGACACCGCTGCGATTCCGGAGACCGACACCGTAATGATGCCGAGAATTCGACCGAACGTGTCCAGCATCTCCGCCTGTGTCGTGATCGAAAAATCTTCTTCGCCCCGATGGCGCTCAATCAGAAGAGCTCGAATACCTTCGACAACAGAAGGAATCATGTCGGCATTTTCCACCAGAACATCGATCTCATTGAGTTCCTCGACGTTGAACAGATCCATCGCCGTAGCCACCGGAACATAGGCGGCATCATCGAGATCAAACCCTAGCAATTGGCCTTTGGGCTCCATTATGCCGACTACAAGAAGGCCGGCGCCGGCGATTCGCACTCTTCGGCCCAGGGCCTGTGCCTCTCCGAAGAGTTCCCGAGACAACTTCGGCCCCAATACTGCAGTTGCTCCCTTGCGCCGTGGGTCGGTCGCCGGCAGGAAGCGTCCCTGCCCAATCGGAAACTGCCAGGTCTCAGGGACCTCGTGACCGACTCCGTAAATGAAGACCGAACGGCCCTTCCCACCCCCCTCGACCCGGGCCTGCCCGATTGCCATGGGCACCAGGCTCTTGACGCCTGGAATCTGCCGAAGAGCCTCGGAATCGTCGATCGTCAGCTTGTGGGTGGTTCCTCCAAGCATACCCGGCATACCGAAGGTCTTGACCTTTCCAGGGTTGACAGCCAAGAGATCAGTTCCGAATTGTGTGAACTGGGAAATGACGGAGTCCCTGGTTCCTTCACCAAGGGAAGTCAGCAGTATGACTGCGGCCACACCGATCGCGACACCGAGAGCCGACAGCGAAGACCGCAGTCGGTGGCCTACCAGTGCTTTGAGAGCAAAGAGAATCCTTTCCATCTCACCGCCTCGCCAATGCCTGAACCGGGTCAAGCCTGACAGCGTCTCGCGCGGGCAATACGCCGAAGACTGCTCCAACTCCCAACGACATCACGGTCGCAGTCACGATAGCCCAGAGAGGCGGCACCGCCGGAAAGGCTGGATAAATTTCAACGAATGCCGCCACCGCAGCCAGACCGATCCCGAGGCCGAGAAGACCTCCGATCCCTGACAACATGACCGCTTCAACCAGAAATACAATCAAGATTTGCCGTTTCCCGGCGCCCAGGGCCCGCAAGAGCCCAATTTCGGTTCGGCGCTCGCTGACCGAAACCAGCATGACATTCATGATGCCGATTCCGGCAACCGCCAGAGATACCGAGGCAATTCCGGCCAGCGCCAGAGTCATCGCGCCCAAAATAGAACTGAAGGATTGAACCACCGAATCCTGGGCAATGACCGTCACATCTTTGACTCTGTGTCGCTCTTCCATCAGCCCTTCCAATTCGTGCTCGGCCGCCCTCATGGCATCGGCACCGTCGACTTCGACAAAGACCCGAAACAATGTCGTTTTGTTGAACATCGCCAAATTGGTCTTGACCGGAATAATGACCAGATCGTCAAAGTCGAATCCCAGACCACGGCCACGCGGCGCCATGACCCCTATAACCCGAAACCGCCATTCTCCGATTCGAACGGCTTGCCCAAGAGGGTTGCCGGACCCGAACAATTCCTCGGCCGCCTTGGTCCCCAGAACTACCTGGTTTCCGCCCTGGTCCATGTCTCCTTCCGGAAGAAAGCTCCCGGAACCCATCGTCACACGACGAACCTCCCGAAAATCCGACGTGGTTCCGACCACGGGAAGCGACCGGGAAAGTCCACCGAACCGAACGGTTTCGGTTCCCATCGCCAGTGGCGCCACCCGCAGGACATTCCTGAGCCGTCCTCTCATCGCGCGGACGTCCTCAAGAGTCAGATCGTGTGTCACACCCCCGAAGGGCATGGCTCCGGTCGTCTCCACCCGGCCGGGAATCACTATCAGAATATTGGCGCCCAACGCCTCAAACTCCCCCGTGACGTACCGGCGTGCTCCCTCCCCAAGTGCGGTCAGTGCGATGACGGCCGCGATGCCGACCGATACGCCTGCGACCGACAATACCGTCCTCAATCGATGGCCCACCAGTGCCCCAATGGCGAAGCGAATCAGGTCGAGGACTCTCATATCTGCGGCCGAACGTCAGCTCCGCCCTCGGCCACCCGACCATCTTCGAGGCGGATAATCCGACCCGCCCGTTTGGCAACCGTCGGGTCATGGGTGACAACAATCAGCGTCAGGCCCTCGGCGTTCATTCGTTCTATCAGTTCCATGATTTCCTCTGCCGAGTGCCGATCCAGATTCCCGGTCGGCTCGTCTGCGAGCAGGAGTCGAGGACTCATCACCACTGACCTGGCAATCGCAACCCTCTGCCGCTCACCACCCGAGAGTTCCTCCGGTCTGTGCTTGAAACGATGCTTCAGGCCGACGGATTCGAGGGCCCGCTGGGCTCGTTGCCGACGCTCCTCCCGTCCCACACCTGAAAAAATCATCGGCACTTCAACATTGCCCACCGCATCGAGCCGCGGTAAAAGATGAAAGAACTGAAAAACGAAACCAATCCAGCGCTGCCGAAGCAGGGACAGCTCGACTTCCCCGATATCGGCCACCTCCCGGCCGGAAAACCGGTAGGACCCCGAGGTCGGCCGGTCCAGGCACCCCAGAATATTCAGGAGGGTCGATTTTCCGGATCCCGAGGGACCGACGACTGCAATGTGCTCACCCTGGTCGATCTGTAAGGTGACTTCGTTCAGGGCATGGACATCCTCGGACCCCATACGGTAGGTTCGGCACAGATTGATCAGTTCGATCACTGTGTTTCCTTGATCTCAACCTCGACGCCCGGCTTCAATTTGGCGGAACGCCTGAGGGTGACGACGGTCTCACCCTCAGTCAGTCCCTCCAAAATCTCAATCGTTCGCCAGTTTCCCAGCCCGCTGACGACCTCCCGCTCTTCCAGGAAACCATCTACGACCACCAGGACCCTCCGGCCGTCTGCAACCGCTGTGGACGGTACCGTCAATACGTCCCCACGACGTTCGATGATCACCTCAACATCCGCGGATGTCCCGGGCAATAACGATGAGACGACTTCAAGATCGGAGAATTCGGCTTCAATTTCAACAGTTCGATTCTGCTCGACGACATCGAGAACGTAGGGAGCTACCCTGACCAGACGACCCTTGAAACTCTCACCCCTCCGAGAATCCACCGAGATTCGGACGTCCTGCCCAACGTGAACCCGCTCAGCATCCATCTCATCGATCGGAGCACTGATGAAGAGTGAGGTCGGATTGAGAAGATCGACAACCGGGGGGATCGGAAGACCCGGCGGAGAGGGCGTGATCCACTCCCCCACCTCGGTGCTGACCTCGGCGACCACACCGTCGAACGGAGCAACGATTCGAGTCTGATCGAGCTGCGTGCGAGCCAGAGCCTCACGAGCACGGGCCTGCTCGATACCCGCTTTGGCGGCACGACACGCAGCCTCACTCCGGTCTCGTTCGCTGACGGCCCGGTCCATGGCGCCCTCACTGGCAATCCCTTGACGGTGCAAACCTTCTTGCCGAGTCAGTTCCTTCACCGCCAGCACCGCCGCCAGGCAAGCCTCATCCGACCGAGCAGAGGCCGCCCGGATATCCTCGGCTGCCAGAGTCAACTGGTCCTGCTGAACCGCGCCGTCCAATCTGAGGAGTAACTGGCCCTCGAGGACATGGTCCCCCTCGGACACGGGAAGCTCCACCACCCGG